>NZ_JBEXGT010000027.1:0-124847 GCF_040607475.1 Sphaerisporangium sp. NPDC005288
GTAGCCGGACCAGATGCGGCCGAATCCGTGCCGGTCGAAGCCGTTGGCGGTGCTGGTGCTCGCGGTGGTGGTGGCGCCGGCCGTGGTGGTGGCGGTGGGGGTGCCGGTGGCCTGGGTGGTGGCGGCCTGGGCGGGGGTGGCGGCGATGCCGGCGGCCATGGCTCCGGCCAGGGCGGTGCCGACGAGCAGCTTGCGGATCGTGCTCATGGTGGGTGTTCTCCTGTGTGAGGGTTCCGGCTCGGGGCCGGGTGTTCCAGGTTGCGCCGCCGGTGAGTGTGCTGCTCGCCGGCGACGACGCTCACGTTAGGAGCCGGGCAAGGGGGTCTTCTGCGTACGAATGCACACTCGACCGCGAGCGTGCACAACGACACACAACGGGCAAAAGCGGCCCGCGCGGCGCCGAACCCCCATCCCCATCTCACAGAATCCGCAGCCCCGGCCCCGTGCTCATCAACCGATCGGTGGATTCCGGCGCCCCCGTCCGGCGATGATCCTCAAGTACATGACAGTCATCGAGATCGACGGCCTGCGCAAGGGTTATCGCGGCGGCACGGCCGTGGACGGCGTGTCCCTGCGCGTCGGACGAGGCGAGATCTTCGGCATCGCCGGCCCCAACGGCGCGGGGAAGACCACGGTCGTGGAGTGCGCGTCGGGCCTGCGGCGCCCGGACGGCGGCACCGTACGCGTGCTGGGTCTGGACCCGCAGACCGACCGGCGGTGGTTGCTGCAGCGCGTCGGCGCCCAGTTGCAGGAGGCCGCCCTGCCCGACGCGATCACGGTCGGGGAGGCGCTGCGGATGTACGCCTCGTTCTACGACGACCCGGCCGACTGGCGGGCGCTCATGGACCAGTGGGGGCTGACGGAAAGGCGGCGCACCGGCTTCGGGAAGCTGTCCGGCGGCTGGAAGCAGCGGCTGTTCATCGCGCTGGCCCTGGTGGGCAGGCCGGAGGTGGTCTTCCTCGACGAGCTCACCACCAGCCTGGACCCCTCCGCCCGCCGCACCACCTGGGGCCTGATCCGCGACATCCGCGAGCGCGGGGTCACCGTGGTACTGGTCACCCACTTCATGGACGAGGCCGAGGCGCTGTGCGACCGCCTCGCGATCATGGACCGGGGGCGGGTCGTCGCGACCGGCACCCCGGCCGGGCTCATCGCCGAAGGGCGATGCCGCTCGCTGGACGAGGCGTACTTCGCGCTGATCACCGAGAACGAGGGGTGAACGGAATGACACACATGAAAGGCCTCACCCAGGTCGTCGCGGTCGAACTGAAGCTGGTCCTGCGGGAGCCGATGTCGGCGTTCTTCGCCCTGGCCTTCCCGGCCGTGATGCTGTGGGTGAAGATGCGCAGCGACCGCCCCCTTCCCGGCGGGGTGCGGGCCATCGACGCCACGGTGCCGATGCTCGGCGTCTTCATCATCGGCCTGACCGCCCTCACCGTCCTGCCCGCCACCCTGGCCCAGTACCGCGAGCGCCGGGTGCTCAAGCGACTGCGTGCCACCCCCGCGTCGCCGGTCATGCTGTTCGGCGCACAGTGGGCCGCGCACATGCTGCTCGCGGCGTCCGGGACGGCACTGCTGATCGTCATCGGGCTGGCGGGCTACCGGCTGGCGGCGCCGGGGAACCCGGCCGGCGTCCTGCTCGCGTGGGCGCTCGGCGCGTTGAGCCTCGGCTCGGTCGGTCTGCTCATCGGCGCCCTGGTCCCGAGCGGCCGCGCCGCGACCGTGATCGGGCTGGGCCTGTTCTTCCCGATGGCGTTCCTGTCCGGCGCCGTCATCCCCCGCGAGAACCTCTCGGGCTCCATGCGCGCCATCGGCGACCTGACCCCCATGGCCCCCGCGGTCCAGGCGTTGCGCGAAGGCTGGGCCGGCGTCGCGATGTCCCCGGCCGCCCTGGGCGTCATGGCGGCGATCTCCGTCGTCGCGGGCGGTCTGGCCCTGCGGGCGTTCCGGTGGTGAGCTCCGGCGGCCCCGGCCTGTCGCGCTGGGACCGGTCCTGGCCCGTCCTGCCGTACCTGTTCGTCCTGCTGCCCGCGGCCTTCTCACTGCTGCGCGACTGGAGGCCGCAGGTGCTGGGACTGGCCGTGCTCGCCGGGGCCTGGCACTGGTTCATGGTCACCGCGCGCCCCGGGCGGGTGGACCGGCCCGCCGGGCTGGTCGTCTACTTCGCCGTGACCCTCGCCCTCGTCGGGGCGCTGATCAGGATCGACACGCTGTTCACCGTGACGGGACTGGGCGCGTTCGTCCAGTCCTTCACCCTGCTGCCCCGCAGGTGGGCGTACGCGGGAGTGGCCGCGACGGCCGCCGTGCTGGTCCTGGCCCGGCCCCCCTCCGGGCGGAGCGCCGGGGAGCTGGTGTTCTCGATCCTGGTCGGGACGCTCGTCGCCTCGACGTTCGGCCTGTCGGTGCAGACGATCACCGACCAGAACGAGCAGCGCAGGGCGATGATCGCCCAGTTGACGGAGACCGGCGCCAAGCTGGCCGCGCTGGCGGAGGAGAACGCCGGGTTGCAGGCCCGCCTTCTGACCCAGGCCCGCGAGGCGGGCGTTCTGGGCGAGCGGCAGCGGATGGCGAGGGAGATCCACGACACGATCGCGCAGGGCCTGACCGCGATCATCACCCAGCTCGAAGCCGCCGAGGACGCCCTCGACGACGTGCCCGCCACCCGCGCACGCCTGGACACGATGCGCGCCCTGGCCAGGGAGAGCCTCGGCGAGGCCCGCCGCTCGGTCCAGGGGTTGCGCCCGGCGCCGCTGGAGGAGTCCCAGCTCCCGGCCGCCCTGCACGACGTGGCCGCCACCTGGTCGCGGACCACCGGCGTCCCCGCCTCGGTGTCGGTCACCGGCGACGCACGGCCGTTGCACGCCGAGGTGGAGGTCACCTTGCTGCGGGTGGCGCAGGAGGCGCTGGCCAACGTCGCCAAGCACGCCTCGGCCGGCCGCGCGGGTCTTACCCTTTCGTACATGGAGGACGTCGTGGTGCTGGACGTGCGCGACGACGGGAAGGGCTTCACCTCCGAGGCCGCGGGCTCGCGGGCCCGAACCGGTTTCGGCCTCGTCGCGATGCGCCAGCGCGTCACCCGGCTGGCCGGGGCCCTGGAGGTGGAGACCACCCCAGGCCAGGGAACGGGCATCTCCGCCACCGTCCCCGCCATCCCCGCCGCCTCCCCCGCCGCTTCCGCGGTCCCCTCCGTGCTCGAAGGTCCCTCCCGTTCGCCCGCCCATCCCCCGGCGTCGCCCGCGTCGTCCGGAGAGGAGACGTGACCATGCCGATCCGGTTGATCATCGTGGACGACCATCCGGTGGTCCGGGACGGGCTGCGCGGCATCTTCGCCGCCGACGACGCCTTCGAGGTGGTCGGCGAGGCCGCCGACGGGCCGGAGGCGCTCGCCGTGGCCATGCGCACCGGCCCCGACGTGGTGCTCATGGACCTGCGCATGCCCCTGATGAGCGGGGCGGAGCTGATCCGCCGGCTCCGGGAGTGGTCGCCGGGCGTCAACGTGCTGGTCCTGACCACCTTCGACGACGACGCCGACGTCCTGCCCGCGATCGAGCAGGGCGCCACCGGCTACCTGCTCAAGGACACCCCGCGCGCCGACCTGCGCCGGGCCGTGCGGGCCGCCGCCCGTGGCGAGACGGTGCTTTCGCCCTCCGTGGCGAGCGTGCTGGCGCACCAGGTGCGCGCGCCGCAAGCGCGGGCGCTGAGCCCCCGGGAGCTCGAGGTGCTCGGGCTCGTCGCCCGCGGCGCGACCAACCGCGAGATCGCCGCGAAGCTGTTCATCACCGAGGCGACGGTGAAGACGCACCTGCTGCACGTCTTCGCCAAACTCAAGGTCAACGACCGCGCCGCGGCGGTCGCGGCGGCCTACGAGACCGGCCTGCTCAAGCCCACCGGCGGCGCCTGACCTCCAGCGCCCGCCCGGCGCCGGCCGCCCGCCATCGCACCCTGACCATGTCCGGCCCCGGGGGTGGCTTGACTCTCCGCCAAGGGGAGGCGCGAGAGTGGCGGCATGGACGGCGACGCGCTCCACACGATCGGCGACCTCGCCCGGCTGACCGGGCTGAGGGTCAAGGCCATCAGGTTCTACTCCGACCGCGGGATCGTGCCGCCCACCGGACGCAGCCCGTCCGGCTACCGCCTCTACGACGACGCCGCCCTCGCACGCCTGGACCTGGTCCGTACGCTGCGCGACCTGGGACTGGACCTGGCCACCGTCCGCAAGATCGTGAACCGGGAGACCACCCTGCCCGAGGTCGCCGCAGTGCACGCCGCGGCCCTGGACGCGCGGATACGGACCCTGCGCCTGCGGCGCGCGGTGCTCATGGCGGTCGCCGGGCGTGGAGCCACCCCCGAGGAGATGGATCTCATGCACAAACTGGCCCGGCTCACGCAGGACGAACGCCGCCGGCTGATCGCCGAGTTCCTCGACGCGGCGTTCGGCGGCCTGGACGCCGGCTTCGCGGGCGCCGCCCGCTCGATGACCCCCGAACTGCCCGACGACCCCGGTCCCGAGCAGATCGAGGCGTGGGTGGAGCTGGCCGAGCTCTCGCAGGACCCCGGCTTCCGCTCCGGCATGCGGCTCCTGGCCGAGCAGCACGCGGCCGACCGCGCCGACGGCGGCGTCACCGTCCCGCGCCGCGACGCCGTCGCGATCGCCCGCGACAAGGCGGCCCCGGCCCTGGAGGCCAGTATCGCCCCCTCCTCACCCGCCGCCGGCCCGATCGTCGACGCGGTCGTGGCCGAGTACGCGCGCCTGGTGTGCCGTCGCGACGACGACGAGCTGCGACGCCGGCTGCTGACCCGGCTGGAGGCCGCGGAGGCCCCTGGCAGAGAGCGGTACCTCCACCTGCTCGCCGTGATCAACGGCTGGGCGGCGCCTCCCGCCCTCGCCCCGGCGCTCGGCTGGTCCGTCCAGGCCCTGCGCGCCCGGATGGCGGGCTGACCACCCCCGTTCCCCCGGCGGAAGCCCGATCGGCGCGATCGGCGGAGCGGAAGCGGCGGGTGACCCGGTGGTGGGCGTCCTCTCCGAGCACGATCGCCGCACGAAAGCCGAATTCGTCGACAACATAATCGGCGTGATCGGCATCTAAGCCAGCATGGAGCGGACAATCCCTTTACGGGCCCTGTTGTCGGTGACCGTCACCACCGCCGCGGCGGCGGTCCTCACCTCGGCGGGCGCCCTCGCCGCGACCACGCCGGAGCCGGCCCTCGCCCGTGCTCCGGCCACCGCCGGCCTGGTCGTCGCCGCCGCGGCGCCCGCGGCCACCGGTACGGCGACCAGGGCGGACGCCGCGAACGCCGCGAAGCCCACCACCTGCCTGCGCATCCGGGGCGCGGCGGCGTGCGTGGGAGCGGACGAGAGCGACCGTCCGGGGATCTCGGTGGAGGACACCGCGCCCGACAGGTACCACGCCGTGGTCGAGTACTACCTGAACGGCTACCTGGGCACCAAGTACGTCATCCACAACCTGGGCCACGAGGGCGAGATCCGGAGCAACCGCGAGATCGGCGCCACCGTGACGTTCAGGGCCGCGGTCTACAAGGGCAACCACCGCATCAAGGTCAGCCGGTGGAAGACCGTGCGCACCGACACCGAGTACCCCGTCAAGCGGGACACCGATGTCACCCCGTCCACGGCGCGGGCGCGCTCCCAGATCTGCGCTTCGACGAAGAGCGCCGCCTCCACGTGCTTCGCCGACCGGAAGCAGACGGTCGTCTACGCGTGTGACACCAGCGCCGACCGGCGTCAGGCCCGCGCGGAGTACTTCCTGGGCGGCGATCCGACGGCGCGTTTCGAGATCCACCAGCTGGCGGGGGTGAACACCTGCGGCAAGGCCGAGCACGGCGACGTGCGCGTCAGCAAGTACCGCGCCTCGGTGTTCGACCTCGGCCACCGGGTCGCCACCAGGCTCTACAAGTACCACTAGCCGCACGGCCCGGCGGCGCGGCCGTGTCCTTCCCCCGCCCGGCGAGGGCACGGCTCGTGCCTGTGGGGCTTTACCTGCGATTTCGTAACCTGGTGATATGGCAAGCGCCTTGGGAGACTTCCTTCGCGCCCGGCGCCGGCTCGCCACCGTCGACCGCGCCGGGCCGTGGCACGGTGAGCGCCGGACGCCGGGCCTGCGCCGCGAGGAGGTGGCCATGCTGGCCGGCGTCAGCAGCGACTACTACACCCGGCTGGAGCAGGGAAGAGAGCTCCGTCCGTCGGCGCAGGTGCTCCAGGCCCTGGCGCGCGCCCTCGAGCTCTGCCCTGAGGCGACCGAATACCTGTACCGTCTCGCGCACCCCCAGGAGTGCGGGCGCCGGCCGCTCGGCGGGGACGACGAGATCTCACCGCACATGCTCCGGTTCCTGGAGGGCTGCGACCACGTGGTCGCCTTCGTCGTCAACCGCCGGATGGACTACCTGGCCAGGAACCGGCGGGCCGCCGCCCTGTACCGCGGGATGGACATCGCGGACAACGTGCTGCGGCTGATCTTCCTGTGTCCGGCGGCACGCGAGTTCTACGTGGACTGGGAGCAGGAGGCCCACGCCTTCACGGCCCACGTGCGCGCCGCCTCCGACGCGGGCCGCGACCCGCTGGTTCGCGAGCTGGTGGAGGAGCTTTCGGCGGGAAGCGACGACTTCCGCCGCATCTGGGCCCGGCATGACGTGCGGGTCAGAACGAAGATGCCGATCCGCTACCGCCACCGCGACGTCGGCGAGATGACCCTGCAGTACGAGACGCTCCGCGTCGGCAGCGCCCCGGGCCAGTTCATCGTCATCGGCCAGGCCGAGCCCGGCAGCCCGTCCGCACGCGCGTTCGCCTCGCTCGGCTGACCGCGACCGCCGCCGATCAGCGGGCGGCCGGGCCGCCTCTCACTCCGGGCAGAGCTCGGAGCTCAGCGCCTCGTAGGACCAGCGTTCCCACTTGACGGGCGACCAGCCACGGTCGCGGACGAACACCAGGTAGAGCTCCGGGCTGAGCAGGCCGAACAGCAGATCGGCGGCGTGCTCGGCCGTCACGCCCTGACGGGCCCCGGGCTTGGCGACCAGAGACCGCGCGGCCGTCGCGTGGACGGTGAACCTCGGGTCGGCGTCCTGCTCCCAGAGCCCGGCGATCGCCGGGTCGGCCGCCGCGGCGGCGCGCAGCATCTCGATGATCGGCGCCACCCGTTCGAGGATCGCCCGTGTGCCCTGGACGTGCAGCCGCAGGTGGACGCCGGCGGTCTCGGCGGCGAGAGCGTCGGTGAACCACGGCCGCTCCATCGTCGCGACCGGCTCGTCGTCGCCCGCGATCGACACGTCGATCAGCTCTTTGAGCAGTGCGCGCTTGTTGCCGAACGTGAAGTAGATCGTCTGCACGGCGACCCCGGCCCGGTCGGCGATCTCCTGCAGCGCCGTCGCGCCGTAACCGCGCTGGACGAACAGCTCGCGGGCGGCGTCCAGCATGCGCTCGCGGGTCTGCCTGGCCTTCGTGGTCCGCTTGCCCGTGCTCTTGACGTCGGTCATGCCTGTAGCTTATCTCTAGAGTTCAACACTAGAGTTTGCATCTAGTGAAAATCGACCCGGTGACACGGGCGGGCGGACGCGGGAGGAACCATGCGGCTCATCGTCAACACCCAGCAGGCGGAAGCGTGGAACGGCTGGGAGGGGGTCAACTGGGCGAACAACGCGGAGCGCTACAACGCGATGATGGCCGCGTTCAACGACCCGTTCTTCCAGGTCGCCGCGATCGGCGAGGACGACCGCGTCCTCGACGTCGGCTGCGGTACCGCGGAGCCCACGCTGGCCGCCGCGCGCAAGGCGTCGCGGGGGCACGTCCTCGGCGTCGACATCTCGGCGCCGATGCTGGAACGCGCCCGCGCCGACGCGGCCGGGCAGGGCGTCGCGAACGTCGCCTTCGAACAGGGGGACGCCCAGGTGCACCCCTTCCCGGAGGGAGCCTTCGACGTCGCGATCAGCCGGGGCGGGGTGATGTTCTTCGGCGACGTGGTGGCCGGGTTCGCCAACGTCCGGCGGGCGCTGCGGCCGGGCGGGCGGCTGGTGTTCATGGGCCCGCAGGGCGGCGGCCCCGACACCGACTACGCCCGCGCCACCGCGGCGCTCAGGCGGCTCATGCGAGGGCCGTCGCCCGCGTCGCGGGGCATGGCGTCACTCCTCGACCCCGCCCGCATCCACCAGGTGCTCGACGAGGCGGGGTACGCCGAGGTGACCGTCACGCCCGTCGCGGCGCCGATGGACTACGGGCGCGACGCCGCCGACGCGGCGGACTTCATCCTCGGCCAGGGGCCCGTCCGCCACAACCTCGAAGGGGTCGATCCGGCCGTCGTCGATCGGGCACGGGAGGAACTGCGCGCAGGGCTCGCCGCGTACGCGACCTCAGACGGCGTTCGCATCCCCGGCGCCGTCTGGCTGGTGAGCGCCACCCGCCTCTGACCCCTCACCGCGGCGCTCCATCGCCCGGCGCCCCCACGAGATCAGGAAGAGCACCAAGAACAGACAGGGGAACAGCAGGAGCAGCTGCCACCCGCCCTCGGTGAGAGCGCCGGCGAGGCTGCCATGGTCCATGTAGTGCCGGGCGGCCAGACCGACGGAGCTCGCGACGCTGAACGCCGCGCTGTACGCCAGAACCTGACCGGTACTCCGGGGGACCGCCATGGAACGGATGCTAACCCGCGCGATCCCAGGCGAATCAGGAACCCAGACGAACCCAGGCGAACCCGGCCGGGCACGCGAACGCCCCGGGCGTGGGAGCCCGGGGCGTTCTGGCCGTTCAGGGGCGTGGTCAGCGCAGGATCTTGTAGAGGGCCGAGGTGAGGGAGGCCTTGGCGTCGTCCTGGTCGATCGACCACATCATCGAGCCGCCGAGCCCCTTCAGCCGGATGTAGGCGGCCTTCTCCAGCAGCGACGCCGGGTCGTCGTAGGACCAGAACTCGTTGCCGTCGTACAGCCACAGCGTGCCGGTGAGCAGGTCGCGGTAGCGCCTGCCCGGCTTGCCGGCGAGGATCTTGTAGTCCTCGGTGCCGGGCGCCCAGGTCGCGGGCGCCGGGCCGGTGGCGCCGGCGTACAGCCCGTCGCCGGTGGATCGCACGCCGGTCCAGCCCTGCCCGTACGCGGGGACGCCGACCACGATCTTCCTGGCCGGGGCGCCGCGCGACAGGTAGTCGCGGACGGTGGTGTCGACGCTGTACTTGACCGGGTTCGGGTCCCTGCGGTCGGTGAACAGGTTGCCGTTGTGGCCGGTCCTGGTCTCCCACGAGCCGTGCAGGTCGTACCCCTGGATCGTGGCGAAGTCGAGACTGCGGAACACGTCGCGGACCTCGAAGCCGGCGTCGATCTTGGCCGCGGCGGCGGGGAGGAAGGCGGTCAGCTCGCTGCCGGCGTCGTACGCCTTCAGCTGCCGGCGCAGCTCGGCGGCGAAGAGGGTGAAGTTGTGCCTGTCCTCCGGCCGGATGACGTTCCCGGCGTTGCCCTCCGAGCCCGGCCACTCCCAGTCCAGGTCGATGCCGTCGAAGACCCCCGCGCCGGCGCCCGCGGGTAGGCCGGGCAGGTCGCCCCTGATCCAGAGGCCGACGCAGGAGGCGGCCAGCGCGCTGCGGGCCTCGGGGGTGCTGACGGCGTCGGAGAAGTACTTCGAGCCGGTCCAGCCACCGAGGGAGATCAGCGCCTTGAGGCCCGGGTGGCGGGCTTTGAGCTTCTTGAGCTGGTTCAGGTTGCCGTTGAGCGCCTGACCCGGCTGGTCGGCCACGCCGTCCACGCTCTCTTCGGCGGACACCGGCCGCTGCCAGTCGGCCCACGCGTCGGCCGAGACGCAGGTGCCGTCGGCGCCGACGTTGCCGAAGGCGTAGTTGATGTGGGTCAGCTTGGCGGCGGCACCGCTGGTGTCCACGTCCTTGACGTGGTAATTCCGGGCGTAGATGCCCCACTGGATGAAGTAGGCGACCCGCTTGAACCGGTCACCACCGCCCGCTCGCGCCTGAGCCCGCCCGGCCGCGGCCGTCGCCGCCTGGCCCCCGGCAGGTACGGACGCCGTGGGATCTCCGGCAGGTACGGGCGCCGCCGGATCTCCGGCGGGTAGGGGCGCCGCCGCGTCTCCGGCAGGCACGGGCGCCGCTGCCAGGGCCTCGGCGGGGACGGCCACCGTGGTGAGGCCGGCGGCGATCGCCGCCGCGAGTAGGTGCTGGAAAGGACGTCGCACGGCCATCTCCATTTACTGCTCGAGGAGCCTACTTATAGGAAAGTTTCTTATAAGTTGCTCCGGATCGTAGGGTCCGCCATGCGACGCGTCAATGCCCGGCCGCGCCCCTATATTGGCCGCGGTAGTTTTGCAGGTCCTTGACCTGCGGGTTCCTATGCTCGCGCTATGGCAAGCTGTCTTGGTTACTTTCTCCGGGCCCGACGCCAAGCCACGCCTCTCAGCAAGGTCGGGCTTCCGCCCGTGGGCCGCCGGAGGACACCGGGCCTGCGCAGAGACGAAGTGGCGGTGCTGGCGGGCGTCAGCGTCGACTACTACACGCGATTGGAGCAGGGCAGGGAGACCCGCCCCTCGGAGCAGGTGGTCAACGCGCTGGCCGAGGCCCTCGATCTCGATGGGGAAGCCACCCAGCACCTTCACGACCTCGCTCGCCCCAAAAAGCACCGGCGCGCCTTTCCCGGCCACGCCGACCAGGTGAACCCCAAAGTGCTGCAACTGATGGCGAAATGGGAGGAATATCCCTCGACGATCGTGAACAACCGGCTGGACGTCCTTGCGCGAAACGCCCTGGCCTCGGCCCTGTTCCAGGGGATGGAACACGCGGACAACCTGCTGAGGCTGATGTTCCTCAACCCTGCTTCCCGCGATTTCTTCCTGGACTGGGAGGAGGACGCCTTGTCCCTGGTCGCCGACCTGCGCGCGATGTGGGGCACAGAACCGGACGTCTCATCGCTGGTCGCGTTCGTCGAGGAGCTGTCGGCCGCGAGCGGGGAGTTCGGTGAGATGTGGGCCCGTCACGACGTGCGGGCGAAGACGCACCACTCCATCGAGATCCGGCATCGGTGGATCGGCGAGGTGACCTTCTGGCACGAGACCTTCTCCATCGACAGCGCCCCCGGGCAGCGCCTGTTCGTCGGGATCCCGGAAGCGGGCAGCCCATCGGAACACGCCCTGGCCGAGCTCTACCTGCGCACCACCGCCGAGCGCTGACCTGGCGGTCCGAGAACTTTCTCCGATCACCGCCGAAATATGCACATCCGGTGATCGTCGGGCAGAGGGCGGAACGGACGCCGTCGCGGGCACGGTCCGGCTGGTTCGACCATGAGCCGGTCGAGCACGACTCGGGCCACGCCGGGCGGGATAGTCTGGCGCCGAGAACGGCCCACGGGCCGGCTCCGGGACGATGCGGTGCCAACGGTGCGGCCCGAGGAGGAAGCCAGTTGTCACAGCTCGAGACGGGCGAGCCGGTCGCCGACCACGAACTCCCGCGAGGCGACCCGGCCAGGCCGGTGACCATCGCCTACATCGCGAAGTCCGCCGGGGTCTCGGTGCCCACGGTGTCGAAGGTCATCAACGGCCGCTCCGGCGTGTCCGCCGATACCCGCGCCCGTGTCGAGGCGCTCATCAGCCAATACGGGTACCGCAAGTCGGCTCAGCGCACCAACATGATGGAACTGGTCTTCGACCGGCTCGAGCACCTGTGGGGCGCGGAGATCATCCGCGGGGTCGAACAGGTGGCCCGCGAACACCGGGTGGGCGTCGTGCTGACGGAGTTCGGCCCCCAACGCGACCAGACCAACTACTGGATCGACGACGCCGTCGCCCGCCGCCCCGACTGCGTCGTGACGGTGGCGCAGCTGTCGAACGAGGAGCGTGATCAACTGCGCGCCAAGGGCATCCCGTTCGTCGTCTTCGACCCCACCGCCGAGCTGCCGGACGACGTGCCGTTCGTGGGGGCCACGAGCTGGAACGGCGGCCGCTCGGCCGCTCGCCACCTGCTCAAGCTCGGCCACCGCCGCATCGCGATGGTCAGCGGCCCCGACCACGTCCTGTGCTGCCGAGCCAGGCAGGACGGGTACCGCTCGGCCATGGAGGGCGCCGGCCTGACGGTCGACGCCGGCCACGTGGTGCGGGCCGAGCTCACCAGGGAGGGTGGGCACACCGCCGCGCACGGCCTGCTCGGCCGCCCGGAGCGTCCCACCGCGATCTTCGCGAGCAACGACCTGCAGGCGCTCGGCGTCTACCAGGCCGCGCGGGAGATGGACCTGCGCATCCCTCACGACCTGAGCGTGGTCGGCTTCGACGACCTGCCCATCGCCGCCCTCGTCGATCCCCCGCTGACCACCGTCCGCCAGCCGCTCACCGAGATGGCGGTGGCCGCGGCCGAACTCGCCCTGGCCCTGGGCCGCGGGGAGAAGACCTCCGAGGCCGGCTTCGAACTCGCGACCACCCTCACCGTCCGGGAAAGCACCGCACCTCCCACGGACCGGCGATGACAACGGTGGCGACGTCTTCATAGTGCCGGCTCGCCCGCGCGGCAACCTGGTCCCCGGCCGGGGCGGCGCGCGGACCGGCGCGACCGCTACGCTCCCTCGGTGATCGAACTTCGGCGGATCACGGATCTGTGGCGGCGACTCGACGTCACGATCCGGGATCTCTCGTTCGCGCTGCTGCTGGCCGTGGCGTCCTTCCTGCCGGCGCTTCACGACCACGGGACCCAGCTCGGCGACCTGCCGGCCCGCCCCTTCGACGCGCTGACCATCGTGGTGATCGCCCTCGAATGCCTTCCGCTCGCCGTGCGCCGGCGATGGCCGACCGTCTGCCTGGTCCTGGTGTCGCTCGGCTTCGCCCTGGACCAGCTCCGCGCCTACCACACGGTCACGGGCACCGCCCTGGCCATCGCGCTCGTCAGCGCGGGCGCCTACCTGGAACGCCACCGGCGCCTCACCGCGATCCTGCTGTCCGCGGCGTACCTGCCGCTGGCGCTCGCGCTCGACCGGCTCGGCTCGCCCGAGGGGCCGGAAGGGTACGTGACGTTCTACCTGCTGCTGGTTCTCGGGTGGGGCATCGGGTCCTGGCTGCGCTCCACCCGGGCGGCCGAGGCCGAACGCCGGCGCCACGTCGCCGAGACCACCCGTGCCGCCGAACGCACGCGCATCGCCCGCGAGCTCCACGACGTCGTGACCCACCACGTGACCGCGATGGTCGTGCAGGCCGAGGCGGCGCGCTACCTGACCGCCGCGCCCGACCGCCTCGACGCGTCCCTGAGCGCCGTCACCGACACCGGCCGACGGGCCATCGCCGATCTGCGGCACCTGCTCGACCTGCTCACCCCCGACCACGACGCGGACGTCAGGCTGCCGTCGGTGGGCGAACTCCACATGCTGGTGGAACAGACGCGCCGGGCCGGGCAGCCGGTGGAGTTCATCGAGGAGGGGACACCTGCGCGATCGACCGGCAGCGCCGAGTTCGTGACCTATAGGGTCGTGCAGGAGTCCCTGACGAACGCCCTCAAATACGCCCACGGCAGCCGTACAGTGGTCCGCGTGCGCTTCGGCGAGAAGGAGATCACCGTGGAGGTCGGCACCGACGGTTCCGGCTCGCACACCGACCCGCGGAACGGCCCGTGGAACGGCTCGCACACCGGCCCGCACACCGGCTCGCTGGGCGGGAGCGGGCGGGGCCTCGCCGGGCTGCGCGAGCGGGTCGACGCCCTGGGCGGTGACTTCAGCGCCGGCGGGCAGTCCGGCGGCGGCTTCCTCGTCCGGGCGCGCATCCCCATGGAGAGCCCGTCGTGACCGTGCCGATCCGGGTCCTGGTCTGCGACGACCAGGCGCTGATCCGCACCGGGTTCGCGACGATCATCGACGCGCAGGCCGACCTGGAGGTGGTGGGCGAGTGCGGGGACGGTCGCGCCGCGGTCGACCTCGCCCACCGGCTGAACCCGGACATCGTGGTGATGGACGTGCGCATGCCGGTGCTCGACGGCATCGAGGCGACCCGCCTGCTGGCCGGCGCCGGAGTCGCCCATCCCGTCAAGGTGCTCGTGGTGACGACGTTCAACCTGGACGAGTACGTGTACCAGGCGCTGCGTGCGGGGGCCGGCGGATTCCTGCTCAAAGACGCCCCACCAGCGCAGTTGCTGCACGGCATCCGCACCGTCGCGGCAGGCGCCGCGCTGCTGGCGCCCGAGGTGACCCGGCAGCTCGTCGGCAGGTACGCGGCGCGCATCCGTCCCACCGAAGGCACGCCGGGCGACATCGCACTGACCCCGCGCGAACTTGAGGTCCTGCGCCACATCGCCGACGGCCTGTCCAACAGCGAGATCGCCGCGACACTGGTGATCAGCCAGGAGACCGTCAAGACCTATGTGTCACGCATCCTCACCAAGCTCGACCTGCGCGACCGCGTACAGGCGGTCGTCTACGCCTACCGCACAGGCCTGGTGACCTGACACCCGCCCAAAGGACTCGACGCCACATCGCCGCGTTCCCCTCACGCGAACCCGCATCCGCGGCAACTGTGGGCAACCGCCGTCGCTGTCAAAATGCCATCCTCATCGGCGTTCACCAAACGATCGTGGAGCTACGGCTTGCCAGAGGCATGGCGGCGCCCCTGTCCTGAGTGTTGAACTGGCCGCCTTCGGTCGTCATTCGTCCGGCAATGTGGCGAACCAGTTTTCCCGAGACGGCGAGCGTGGCACGATAGGTGGCCACCCTGGATTCAGCAGTGGGCACCCTTTGCGGTGAGACCACTTCTGCCAGGGCTCCACCTAAGATCGTAAAACTACCCCTAATCCCGTTGTTGCCGATTTGTCCACACTGCCACGTTGACGCGCCCGGTTGGTGGTTACCTCACCCCTTGCATTAGGGCATAGCCAGCAACCGGAGACCAAGGAGCCCTCAATGTCCTTCGCCGAGCACATCGCACCAATTCTTCACACAACCCTAGAGGTCCTTCGGGAGGCCGGTCGTCCGCTACAGCCCGATGAAGTGCGTAGAGCGATCACAGAAAGGCTCTCCATCGCCCCGGAACACCAGGGCCCCAACGCGCACGGTCAGACACGCTGGTGGGCACAGTTGGGATTCCGGACAGGGGAAGCGGCGTCGCTTGGCTGGATGATCAAAAGGAACGGGTGGTCGATCACACCCGCCGGAATCCAGGCATTGGAGGACTTCCCAGGGGTCGAGCTCTACAGGGAGTTAGGACGTCAATACCGAGCACGACGGCTACCTGCTTACGGAAGCAAGGATTCTGGTCGCCGCGGGGACGTTGGAATAGCGGTCGAGACGGTGATCCCAGAGGTGACCAGCGAGGAATCGTCTGCGTCCGCCCTCGACGACATCCCGCCGGCGTTCGAGCAGTTTCAGCTGAATCTCGGATATGCCCGGCAGCTTGTACACGGGGGCCAGAATCTGGAACGGCTCAGGGTGGGCGCCTTTGACGTCGGCGATCTTTATCGAGCCGCCTGGACCCAGGCTGTAGCGGCCTTGGACCACTGGATTACACGAGAGATCATCGACCGAGCGGTGGCTCTCGCATTGCAGCCCGGCGTGGCACGTCCTCCGAAGTTCAGCAAGCTGCCCATACCCATTGAGCTGTTCGAGAAGGTCCACCATCACGAGGAGCCTCTCGACAAAGCGTTTCGCGCACACTTGGAGCAGTTCTTCGCATTCATGACTTTCCAGAACCCAGATAAGATAAAAGAAGGGTTCGCCCATGTCAGCACGGTCAACCTCTGGTTGAAGGTCGCGGAAATCCTCACCGATCAGGACGTCGCGGAGCCCGTCACCTCCGACGGCGTGCGAAGTAAGCTACGCGAGATCGCCTGGCGCCGGAACAACATCGCGCACACAGCCGACCACGACCCGGACCAGCCCGGACAGAAGGCGGCCATCAGCGCGCGCGATGCGGAGGAAACCATCTCCTGGCTTGAATCGGTCGCGATCGCCATCCAACTGGCGCTCGGGGATCCGCTTCCATCCACGGACTACGACGCCGCGCCACCCGAAGTGGGCACCCTCGGAGCCATCCCCGCGATCATGAACGAGCAGCGGACAGCGCTAATACGAGGACAGAGCAAGTGGGATGAGGACAGCCTTCTCCATGCGCTTGAGCAGCACTGCCCCGAGGACGTGGCCAACACCCTGCTTGCGGTCTACCGGCACGCAGAACGCCATCCGTCGTTCCGCGGATACTACTTCGGCGAGGCCGGATATCCCTCCGTCACGGCGTGGTTCAGCCTTGGCACCGACGAGGCGGCGGTCTGGAGCATTTACACAGGTGTGCGTAAGTCGGTTCTGTCCATCAATTTCGAATGGATGCATAACCGGGGAGCTTCCCAGGACCGGCTAGCGCGACTCGTCGACGCTTTGAGTGTTTTCCCGGAATGGGCGCAGGTCCGTGAACAGCTTATCGCTGCGAACTACGCGAAGCGCCCATCTCTCACTCCGGCCGCGCTCGCGCAGCCTAATGCTTCAGGAATTGTGACCGCCGCGCTTAACGATCTCCTAGCGGTGAAGTCGCGTGTAGTGCAGATCCTCGCCCCTCAGCCTTCGACTTGGTACAAGAACCCGAAAAGTACTGGCGCTCGAGGCGGTTGCAGCCAGCACGGTACTCCGCCTTGTCACGCAGACATTGTGGCAAGCGTGGTTCTTGCCGATGCTGGGAGCGACGACATCCAGTGGGCAGTGTGCCAACGGGGACTTGAGGCGCTCACAACCAACATGTCGCCTCCCCGTGAAGGCACTATCTGATCCGGAAGGAACGGCAGGTCCCTCACTGACAGCCTTCTGCTGAAGCGGTGGACATGAGTCGATGCCGTGAGACCACGAGGGCGTTGACTGGTTGAACTGGGCGTGACCATCCCAAAGGTCACCACTTCGAGAAAGTGGGAGGAATCCTAGTCACCGGAGAAGGTCCTCCGAGTTCGGCAAGCGACTGGTGACGGCCATCGACGTCGGGGAGGTAACCGACCCCGCCTTACCCCAACCTGGGCATGGGTCCTCACCTCCACAGGTCGGATCAATGGCAGGATCAGCCGATTGGAAGGATTCCTCGTCCTGCGCCTCGCCTCTTTGGTCAACGACCCGCGAAACGGGCTCTGGCACTGATATCGGGAGGTCAGCCCTCGCCAGTTCCCCACAAGACCGCGTTTATACAGGAGATCAGTGGTGATGTCTGAGAGACGCGTGCGGGAGGCAGAGTTCGACTGACTGCTTCCTACCATCGGCTCGTGGCCACCATCCAGACGTAGACGGCGAGGAGTCTGAAGCCACGGCCACGGTGGCCGGGGATGTCGGAGGCTCCGTCGCACGGCACATCGGACGACAGCGGCCTTCGTGCCGGCGATCAGCACACCACTGGCGATTTCCCCCTGCTCAGAGGTACTGCGTTCCCTATTCGTCCGCGACCCGGATGATCGTCTTTCCGGGGGGGCGGCGGTCGCGGGCGAAGGCGGAGGCCGTTTCGGAGAGCGGGCGCACGGCGCCGACGACGGGCTTGAGCCGTCCGTCCCGGACGCGCTCGGCGAGGTCGGCCAGCTGGGCGCGGTCGGGTTCGACGACGAAGAAGACGGCTCGCCCGTCCTTGGGCTGCGCGGTGGGCGGCATGGTGATGGTGACGACAGTGCCGCCCGGGCGTACCAGTTCGGTGGAACGCGCGAGGATGTCGCCGCCGATGACGTCGAAGACCACGTCCACCTCGCCGGCGTGCCGCAGATCGTCGGCGTCCAGGTCGAGGAAGGTCTGCGCGCCGAGGCTCAGCGCGACCTCACGGTCGCCGGCCCGGCCGGTGCCGATCACGCGGGCGCCCGCCTCCCGCGCAAGTTGGACGGCGATCGAGCCGACGCCGCCCGCGGCGCCGTGAACGAGGATGGTCTGGCCGGTCGTGAGGTGGGCGTGGTCGAACAGTCCCTGCCAGGCGGTCAGTCCGGAAATGGGCAGCGCGGCGGCCACGGTGTGGTCGATGTCGGCCGCGAGGGGGGCGAGGTTGCGGGCCTCCACCGCGGTGTATTCGGCCAGGGATCCGTTGCGGGCCCAGTCGGTCGGTCCGAACACGCGCTGGCCCACGGTGAGGCCGGTGGTCCCGTAGCCGAGCTCGACCACGACTCCGGACAGCTCGTGCCCGGGGATGCTCGGCGTCCGGTCGCGGCCGGCGCGATCGGACCACGTCGTCGGCCAGTCGAGCTCTCCGGGGGTGAAGCCCGCGGCGTGCACGCGCACGATGACGTCGTTCTCCGCGGCGTGGGGGTAGGGCATGTCGGTCAGGGAGAGGCCGCCGACACCGGCGTCACGATCCCGCACGGTGATCGCCCGCATACTCGGATCCTTTCAATGGCGTTCGTGGATATGTGGTGGTCGTGAGAGCTCAGCTCGGAATCGTCTTTCCGGCGCGCGTGTCCGAGCGGCTCATACCGTCCGACGGGTGGGCTGGTGTGATGTCCGGTCAGCTCGGCCAGGGCGATCCGAGGATGCGCTCGACCGTCGTCGTGCGCCGGAAACCGGGGATGAAGTGCTCGAGCACGTCGGAGTTCACGGTGCCGTTCGTGGTCTCGGGACGGTCCTTGAGCCCGTCGAAGTAAGCCCGCAGAAACTCGTTCTTGAAGTCCCCTCGCGGGTGGACGGCGAGGATCTCCTCCAGCTGACCGTGCTCCAGTTCGTCCAGTCCGAAGCCGAGCACGTCGGTCAGTACGCCGAGGTGCGTGGTCGCGATCTCCGGGGCCATCCGGCCGGGGATGCCCGGCGTGGTGTGCAGCGCGATCGCCGCCCAGACGGTCTCGGCGGCGGTCGTCGAGAAGCCCCGCTCCACGAGGAACTTGCGCGCGTGGTCGGCGCCGTCGACCTCGAAGCGCTGCTCGACGTCGGAGAAGGGGGTCAGCAGGCCGGTGTCGTGGAACAGGGCCGCCACGTAGAGCAACTCCGGGTCCGGTTTCACGCCGAGCTTGTGTGCGTGGATCAGGCCGAAGAAGTAGACCCGCCGGGAGTGGTGGTAGATGAGGGGGCTCGTCGTCTCCTGGACGAGCCCGGTCGCTTCGGCGACCGCCGCCGTCTCAGGAATCTCCAACCCCGCGATGACCTCTGGCATGACTCTGACTTTCGGGAAGCGTGTCGGATTGTGGAACTGTCCGTCCCACTTCCATGCTGCCCACGGGTCGGCGTGCGGCGCCGCCTTCGTCCGGCCAAGAATCACCTATATCCGGACGAGGCCCGCCCAACTTCGGCGCCCGCCCGGCGGTCGGGGCGATCGAGGGCCCCCGTCACCCTCAGGTGACGGTGTGCTACCAATGAACGGTGTCCATGCCTCCCGCGTCGCCGGCCGGACGGCGGTCAGCGTCGCCGGGGTCCGGATGGTCGCCGCGCGGATCCGGCTCCGGAGAGACCGGCGTGGTACACGCGGCCCCCCATCGCGTCGCGGTCCTCGTCTACGACGGAGTGACGTTGCTGGACGTCGCCGGTCCCGCGGAGGTGTTCAAGGAGGCGAACCGGTTCGGCGCCGACTACCGGATCGAGCTGCGGTCGCCGACCGGCGCGGACGTCACGTCGAACCTCGGCATCCGGATCACGGTCGACGGCCCCGTCGCCGCGGAACCGGTGTTCGACACGCTGCTGGTGGCCGGGTCCGACCTCTATCCGCGCGCCCGTGTCCCCCGCGACCTGGCGGACGCCGCCCGGATACCGGCGGCCGTGGCCGGCCGGGTCGCGTCGATCTGCACCGGGGCGTTCGTCCTCGCCGCCGCCGGCCTCCTCGACGGCAAGCGCGCGACCACGCACTGGAAGGTCGCGCACGAGCTCGCCGCCCGGTATCCGACGTGCCGCGTCGAGCCCGACGCGATCTACACGCGCGACGGCACCACGTACACGTCGGCGGGGGTGACGGCCGGCATCGATCTGGCGCTCGCTCTCGTCGAAGAGGACCACGGGCCCCACCTGGCACGCGACGTCGCCCGCGCCCTGGTGGTGTACATGCAGCGCGCGGGCGGCCAGTCCCAGTTCTCCGCGCCGCTGCAAGGCCCGCCGCCCCGCTCGCCCGCCCTCCGTAAGATCACCGACCTGGTGACGGCGAACCCCGGGGGTGACCACTCGCTCGGTGGACTCGCCGATCACCTCAACGTGAGCACCCGGCACCTCACCCGGCTCTTCCATGACGAGCTGTCCACAACGCCGGCCCGCTATGTGGAGAACATTCGATTCGACATGGCCAGGGCGCTGCTCGACCAAGGACACACCGCGACGCAGGCCGCGGCCCTCGCCGGGTTCCCCAGCTACGAGAGCATGCGACGGGTCTTCGCCCGGAAGCTGTCGATCAGCCCCGCCGCCTACCAACGCCGCTTCAGCACCACCCGCCGCACCGACCTGGGGTAGGCCCGCGCCGCCGCGCACACGGTCAGCGTCACGCCGATCGGGCCTTCACGTCTGTGCGGTGAGCAGGGCATCGGCGAGACCGGTGCGGGCGTAGAGCACCGTGCGGCCCGCTCGGTGGGTACTGGTCAGGCCGGCGGCCCGCAGCGCGGTGAGGTGCTGGGACACGCCCGCCGCGGAAAGGCCCGACCGCCGGGCGAGTTCGGTGGTCGAGGCGGGAGAGTCCAGTTCGGCCAGGATCAGCGCGCGGGATCGGCCGATCACCGCGGCGAGGGCTTCCATGCCCTCATGTGTCCCACGCTCCCACAAGGTGCCGATCCCCCGCGCCGGGTAGGCGAGCTGAGGCGGTTCCGACGCGACGGACCGGGTCAGCACTCGCGGCCATGCGAAGACCGACGGCACCAGGAGCAGCCCGGCCCCGGTCTCGATTCGGGTGACGGCGCAGTGGCGCTGCACCAGGTGGAGGCCGCCACCGGACCAGCGCACCGTGTGGTGCAACTGGTCGAGCGCCCGGGCCGTACCGTGCTCGGCCACCTGGCGACCCCGATAGAACAGGTCCGCCTCCAGCACCGAGCGGATTCTGGCCCAGTAGGGCGCTATCGCGAGCTGCCAGTAGGCCTCGATCTCCGCGACGATCCGAGGCAGGTAGAGCCGAGGGGTCCGGTGAAGGCGTCGCAGCCGGGAGGACAACGAGCCGTCGCGCTCGGCGGCCAGAATGTCGAGGTCCCGCCGTACCTGCTCGGGGTCCGTGGCCTCGATGGCGGCGAGTTCGTCGGAAAGGCCGCTGGACGTGGTCGCCGGTACCGGGTTGAGGAAATCGGGGAGATGGCCGGTGGGCGGAATCATCTCGGCCAGCCACCCACGATCGAGACCCGCCGCCGCGAGCCGAGGGCGTACCTGGTCGGCCCAGCCGCGATGGGGATCCGGCACCGCGGCGGCGGCCAGCGCTCTGCGACTGGTGACGACCTCCCACATGGGCGAGACGGCGAACCGGGTCTCGGCCAGATCGTTCACCGAGAAGGTCAGCCGCGCCTTCATGCCGCCTCCATCGGTTCCACGATTCGGCCATAGCTTAATCAATAGACCTTCAGTTCCCGGCCCGGCACCATCCCGTGGGCAGGCCCACGAGTCAGGGTGCCGGAAAGCAGAACAACGCGAAGGCGGTCGTCCCCATGTCCGTTGACATCTCCTCCTCCCCCGATGCCGCGATCGAGGGGAAGGCCCTGCTGTTCCGCACCTTGCACACCGAGTCCGTGCTGGTGCTGCCCAACGCCTGGGACGCCGCCAGCGCGAGTGTGATCGCCGCGGCCGGCGCAACGGCGATCGCCACGACCAGCGGTGGCGTGTCCTGGTCCCTGGGCCGCGGCGACGGGCAGGGGCTCGGCCGGCGCGAGATGGTGGAGGCCGCCCGGCGCATCGTGGACTCCGTCGACCTGCCGGTGACGGTCGACGTGGAGAGAGGATACGGACCGGCCCCGGCGGACGTGGCCGCGACCGTGCGGGCGGTGATCGAGGCCGGTGCGGTGGGCGTCAATCTCGAGGACTCGACGGCCGTCGGCGGTCCGCTGTTCGACGTCGCCGAGCAGAGTGCCAGACTGCGCGCCGCCAGGGACGCGGCGGAAGCGGCGGGCCTGCCGAAACTCTTCGTCAACGCACGCACCGACGTCTTCCTGTTCGCGATAGGTCCGGCCGATGCCCGGCTGGGCGAAGTACTGGCGCGCACGGAGGCATACGCCAAGGCCGGAGCCGACGGCATTTTCGTCCCCGGCCTGCTCGACCTCGACATGTTGAACAGTCTCTGTGCGCGGTCGCCACTGCCGGTCAACGCCATGGCCGTCGCCGGTGGACCGAGCGTCACCGAGCTCACGCAGGCGGGGGTGCGCAGGATCAGCCTCGGGACCGCACTGGCCCAGGCCGCCTACACCGCGGTCCGCGAAGCCGCCGCCGAACTCCTCGGCACGGGAAACCTCACGGCACTGGACGGCTCACTGGACTTCAGCGAACTCAACGGCCTGTTCCGTCATTGACCGAGGACCGATGAGCAGGCCCAGGAAGCGATGAGGAACCGGAGGCCGACGTTTTCGCGACGCCCGGTGCGATGGAGGGCGATCTCAATCCGGCCCCGTGTGACCACGGGGCGGTCACGTGCTCGTGACGAGGCGATAGCCGAGGTCGAGGGTGTCGGCGTCGAGGAGATCTTCGTGTCGTTCATGCCAGCGTCGAGTGGTGAGGTCGATGTCGAGGCGTCGCATCGCGCGCTCGACAAGGTGCTGGTCGAGTCTGGCCAGGGCGGAGATGGCGGCGCGGACGTGGGGGTCGAGGTAGTGGTGCGGCCGGCTCCAGTACGCGCCCAGGAAGCCGTCCGTGCAGTCGGCCGGCACCGGCACGGGGATGACGCTCACTCGTGCGCCCTCGCGCCGGAACCAACTCTGGACGACGTCGAGACAGGCGAGTCCGGCCTCCGCGTCGGCGATCTGCGGGAGGTACTCATCGACCAGCCAGAATCGTGCGGTGACGGCGGGGTCCCAGGTGAGGACGATCTGCCGGTCGGACACTCGGCGCAGCTCGGCGAGGCCGGCGGCCGCGTCGCTCCAATGGTGGACGGTGAGGATGGCCATCGCGGCGTCGAACGACTTGTCAGGGACCGGGAGGGACTCGGCGTACCCCTGGATGACCGGCGCCGAGCCGGGGGGACGCTGGCTTATCATCACCGCCGACGGCTCCACGGCCATGACCTGCCTGCTGCGGGGCTCGTAGGAGCCGCTTCCGGCGCCCACATTGATCACCGTCGCGGCGGAGCCCAAGGCCCGGTCGATCTGGCCGGCGATGCGAGGGTCGGGGCGGCGGTGGTGCGAGTAGCCGAGGCCCATCGTCTCGTACGGGTTGGCGTTCCCCATCCTTGTCGCTCCTCTCAACTGCCATGAGTCGATATTGCATGAACACGAGGGGACGCGCGAGAACCGGTCAGCCTCAACCGTCCCGACACTCGCGTCAGGGTTGCTCTCACTGGAGATCGAAAACGCCCCGCAGCACGGATGCTCGAGGCGTTTCAGCTGTTCGGGAATGTGGTCAGGAGGAGATCTCCACGCGCCGTCAGCGGTCGTTCTCCACGGTGAGCAGGCCGCGGCGGAAGGCGGTGGCGACGGCGGCCGCGCGGTCGTTGACGCCGAGTTTGGCGTAGATGTGCAGCACATGGCTCTTGACCGTGGCTTCGCTGATGAACAAGCGTGCGGCGGCTTCGCGGTTGGTGGCGCCGTCGGCGATGAGCTGGAGTATTTCCAGTTCCCGCGCGCTCAGCGGGTCGGCAGGGGCGCGGACCTGACCGAGGAGGCGGGTGGCGACCGACGGGGACAGCACGGCTTCACCCCTCGCCGCGGTACGTACGGCGCGAACGAGCTCGTCGCGGCCGGTGTCCTTGAGCAGGTAGCCGGTGGCTCCGGCCTCGATGGCGGGCATGACGTCCCGGTCGGTGTCGTAGGTGGTCAGGACGAGCACGCGGGCCGCGATGCCGAGCCTGACCAGTTCCTTGATGGCCGTGACGCCGTCCATCCCGGGCATGCGGAGGTCCATGAGGATCACGTCGGGGTTCAGTGCCCGGGCGCGCTCCACGGCCTGCGCGCCATCCCCCGCCTCGCCGAGCACCTCGAAGTCCGGGTCGCCGGCGAACATGCCGCGGATGCCGTCGCGGACGATGGGGTGATCGTCGGCGATCAGCAGCCTGACCGGGATCTCAGCCACGTACCACCGCCGGAACGCTCGCGGAGATCGCGGTGCCGGCCCCGGGCTCCGACTCGATCTCCAGCGTGCCCGCCAGCCGGCTCACCCGCTTGCGCATCGCCGTCAGACCGAAGCCGCCGCCGTCGCGGACACGCTCGGGGTCGAACCCGGCGCCATCGTCGCGGACGTCCAGGGTGACCACGTCCTCCATGTACGACAGGGTCAAACCGATCCGGGACGCGCCGGCGTGCTTGGCCGCGTTGGCCAAGGCCTCCTGCGCCGTGCGCAGCAGCGTCTCCTCCACCTCCGGATGCATGGGACGGACCGTACCAGTGACGGTGAAATCCGCGCGCACCCCGTTGAGTTCGCCCCAATGGGTCACGACGTCGTGCAGTGCCTGGGAGAGCGGTGCCGCCTCCAGTTGGCCCGGGCCCACCGCGTGCACGGAGCGCCGGGCCTCGGCCAGGCTCTCCCGCGCCAGCCCGATCGCGTTGTCCACACGGCGGTGCCAGTCCTCGGCCTGCTTGGCCGCCATGGCCGCCTGAAGCTGAGTGATGATGCCGGTCAGGCCCTGGGCGAGGGTGTCGTGGATCTCAGCCGCCATGCGTTGCCGCTCGTCGAGTACGCCCGCCTCTCGGGCCTGGACCAGGAGCTGGGCATGCAGGCCCGCGTTCTCCCGCATGGCCTCCTCCAGCCGCGCCACCATCAGCTTGCGCTGGGCGCTCCGCTCGGCGGTGATCTCGCCGGCGAAGCTGAACAGGCCCACCGCCGCGACGATGGCGGCGGTGAAGAAGAGGTAGGTGAGGGTTGCGGACGCGGTGGGCTCGGGCAGGCCCCCACGGTAGGTCGCGACGCAGATCGCCGCCGTAGCGGTCAACCCGACGAAACGCCACTTCCCCTTCAGGTACTGCCAAGAGTGCAGATATCCAACGAAGCCAAAGAAGCTCGCGAACCATATGCCCTGCGTACACAGCGCGCCGATCAGCACCACCAGCCCGGCCACGTAGACCGGGCCCCGCGGCGCCGACCACATCCAGGCGGCGGCGAGCGCGGCCACGCCGGACGTGACCCACGGGTTGCTGCCAGTGAGCAGGGAGAGCACCATGGAGACCGCCAGCAGCACGTACGGCGCGGCCGCCAGCTGCCGCTCCAGCAGGTGCTCCCATCGGTCGAGCCGCCCGGTCATGCTTCACTCCCAGCGGAAGAACTTGGCCGCCGCGATGCTGATGACCAGGGCGTAGGCGGCCATCACCCCCAGCAGCAAGGGGCTGGGAGCACTGCCCGCCCAGACATCCCGCATGCTTCGCCCGAAAGCACCCAGCGGGGTGTACTCCCCAATGGCCGCCACGATAGCGGGCATCTGATGCGTCGGCTGGATGAGCCCGGCGAGGTAGGCCATCGGGAAGTACAGCAGCACCCCGATCCCGTTGGCGGCCCGGCCGTTCGGCGCCAGCGCCGCGATGAGCAGGCCGATGGCGAACATGCTCGCCGTACCGACAAGGAACACCAGCACACCGGACAGCACCCGGCTGGGCAGATGAGCGCCGAGGACGGTGCCCGCGACCGCCATCAGCAGCCCGCACGCGGTCACCGCCAGGACCAGCTGCAGGAGCAGCTGCACCATCAGCAGGTTCCCCGGACGCACCGGCGTGGTGGACAGCCTGCGCAGTATGCCCCGCTCGCGGTAGGTCGCCAGAGTGGTGGGCAGCAGGTACAGACTCACCAGCCCGACGGCGATGGCCAGCGCCATAGGCAGCAGCACGGTGTCACCCGGCTCGATCGAGCTGCCGAACACCACCAGGATGAACAACGGTATGAGCAGCGAGAACAGCGCCCCGGGCTCGCGCGTCAGCAGCTTGGTCTCGACAATGGCGAGTTTCATCATGATCTGCTTCCTCAGCCGAAGGACCGGCCGGTCAGGGCGGTGAACGCGTCTTCCAGAGTGCGCCTGTCGAGGCGGAGATCACTGACCAGGACCTGGTGGCGGGCCAGATGCGCGGTGACCGCCGTGGCGAAGTCGCCCCTGCCCGAGACGACCACCCGGTCCCCCTCCCTGGACACACCGGTCACCCCTGGCAACCCTTCCAGGCCGACCATGTCCCCTGCCATCAGCGTGAACCGCATCCGGTGCTCTCCGCCGACCAGCCCGGCCGGGCTGTCGATCGCCACGACCTTGCCGTGGTTGAACACCGCGACGCGGTCGCACAGCTCCTCGACCTCGTCCATGAAGTGGCTGACCAGCACCACGGTCACGCCGCTCGCCCGGACCTGCTTGATCAGCTCCCAGGTGGCACGGCGGGCCTGCGGGTCCAGGCCCGTGGTGAGCTCGTCCAGGAAGGCCACCCGCGGGTTGCCCACCAGCGCCAGCGCGATGAACAGGCGCTGCTTCTGACCGCCCGACAGCTTCCCGAAGCGAGCGTTGCGCTTGTCGGCCAGCCCCCATTCCTCCAGTAGTTCCCGCCAGTCATGGGGCTTGGCGTAGAAGGAGGCATACAGATCGAGCGCCTCCCATACCTTCAGGTTCTCCGGCAGTTGGGTCTGCTGGAGCTGCACCCCGATCAGCTCACGAACCTTGGGCCCGTCCTCGAACGGGTCGAGCCCAAGGACCCTGATCGACCCACTGTCCGGGCGTCGCAGGCCCTCCACAGACTCCACGGTGGTGGTCTTACCGGTGCCGTTCGGCCCGAGGATGCCGAAGATCTCGCCCTCCTCCACGGAGAACGACACGCCGTCCAGAACTGTCAGATCTGCGTACCTCTTGCGGAGGTCTGTGACCTCGATGACTGCCATGGCTCAAGCATCTTGTGCTCGCCTTCGCGGCGAATCGACCTGCCAGCCATGATCAACCACGAATGATGCTGACCAGAAAATCCACCGAACGGTGGATACCGCTCTCCTTGCGAACCGCCGGCGGGCTGTGAGACCTGCCAGATCTTGGAGAGGGCGTCGCGCCGTAGGGAGTGGCCGGTGCGAGAGCGGACCTTGTGAGAGCCGCCTAGAGCCGACTCAGGTCTCACAGAGCCGTTGCTGTCAGTATCGCTGTCACTGGAAATCAGAAACGCCCCGTAGCACGGATGCTCGGGGCGTTTTGGCTGTTCAGATGGTGTGGTCAGGGGCGGGGTCGAACCGCCGACCTTCCGCTTTTCAGGCGGACGCTCGTACCGACTGAGCTACCTGACCCGGTGGTGAGATGACACCTACCAGAGCGGTCCTGACGGGACTTGAACCCGCGACCTCCACCTTGACAGGGTGGCGAGCACTCCAAACTGCTCTACAGGACCTTGCTTGCCTTGCTTGTCACCGGGAGCTTGTGGCTCTCGGCCTTTGCGCTCGCTTAGCCTACCAGCTCTTCGGAGATCTTCGACCTCCGTCGTTCTGGCGAGCCGTGCTCGCGCGTGCCCCCAACGGGATTCGAACCCGTGCCGCCGCCTTGAAAGGGCGGTGTCCTAGGCCGCTAGACGATGGGGGCTCAGGACTCTCGCCCTGGATCCGTGACGCCTTCCGTCGGGGACTCCTGAAGCATAGGGGACTGCGCCCCAGATGCCAAAGTGGTCATCTTCTGGATGGTGTCGCGGTGGAGTCGACCGGCTTCGCTGGCGACGAGGCGACGAGCGGCTCCGGAAGAATTGTACGTCCAGGCTCGGGCTCGACGTTACGTTGAATCTGCACCCACTGCTCTCCGAAGCCGCCGAGCGTGACGTCGTCCCAGGCCTGGAGGCGATGGGTCTTCCTGTCGAAGTAGAGCACGGACGCCTGGATGGGCGTGGGCTCGTCGTGTTCCAGCCCGCGCAGGCCCGCGGCGCCGGTCGAGCCCTGGATCATGAGCCGGGTGCCGGACTTGAGCATCTCGGTGGAGCGTTCGTGCACGTGGCCGGCCAGGACGAGGGGGACGGCCCCGCTGAAGGCCCGTCCGATGGTGGGGTCGTGTACGGCGACGAGATCGGCGGTGATCTTCTTGGCGGCGTCGGCCCCAGCGGGCCCCGTGGTCGCCGCCGGAGAGGGGGAGGGGGACGGCGAGGGCCGCCTGGACGGGGGCGGGGAGCCGTGGCCGGGGGAACGGGACGGTCTGGCCGCCGCGTGCGGCGGCTTCCTGCCGGTGGGCGCGGCGTTCGCGGGGGACGTCAGCCGCTCGGCGTGGAAGCGTCCGAGATCCGTGAGCAGCTGGGCGTCCGACTTGACGTCGACAGACTTGTCGGGCGTGAACCGCGGGTCGCCCACGCCGTAGATCCGCAGGCCCTCCACGGTTTTCTCACCGCCGTCCAGGACGACGGCGTTCTTCTGCTGGGCGACGGCGTGCTGCGTGCCGATGGAGTCGTGGTTGCCGCGCACGTAAACGTACGGGACGCCGAGCTCGCCGATCTCCTCGACGAACTTGTTCTCGGCCTTGGTCCCGTGGTCGGCGATGTCGCCCGTGTCCAGCACCATATTGATCTTGAACTCATCCTTCAGTGAGCGGATCGTGCTCCAGGCGACGGGATTGAGATGAATGTCCGAGACATGCAGAACGCGCAACGTGTTGGGGTCCGGCGAGTACACCGGCAGGGTGGCGCCCGCGTGGTAGAGCTGCGAGACGTTGGTCACCAGCTTGGCGAGCTGCGTCCGGTACTCCGAGAAGCGGGTCACGATCGACTCGGCGCTGCCGATGAGCGAGGGGACACCGGTGAGCAGGCCGGTGTAGCGGGGCTCGGCGATGGATCGGGGGTTGAAGGTCAGCACCGCCAGCAGCGCGACGAGTCCCATCGCCACCAGGCTGCCCAGACCCGTCCACAAAGCGCTGCGCCAATGGCGGAACACGATGAGCCCCGCGAGCGCCCCTCCTGCCACCGCGAACAGCGTGGCCCTGATCACCAGCTCGCGCAGGCCCTCCTGAAGGTCCGCCTCGATCAGGTCCGGGAGGGTCTCCGCCCAGCGCGGACTCTCCAGGAGCCGCTGCGCCACGTCCGCGCGGATGCCGTCCAGGCTCAGGCCGAGCTGGATGGGCCCGTTATGGGAGTCGAAGCGCAGCGTGCCGAGGGGACGGATGTCCACGACCGTCTGGCCGCCCCACGAGGGCCGCAGGCTCATCCCGATCTCCGCGGGGCCCACGGCGGTGCGGACATGGGCGCCGATCGCGAGGCCGAGCCATGCCCCCGCCAACGCGACGACGGCGATGAGCAGGGCGTTCACACTGCGGCGCACGGCGCGCCGTTCGTTCAGCCGCTGAGCGGTCGCCTTCCAGCGCATCAGATTCATCGCCGTCTTGCCTACCCGAAAACCCGGCCCCACTCATAGCCACGACGAGTCAGCCCGCGTGTCGGCGCCAGTCAAGACGTCTGATCGCGGTTACGCGACGTCCCGCACCAATGACACGATTGACCGGTGGTGAAGGTTTCGCGGGAGAAGTTCGAGGAGCTCGTGGCCGAGGCGCTGGACACGATCCCGCCCGAGCTGGCCCAGGTCATGGAGAACGTCGTCATGGTCGTCGTCGACGATCCGCCCGAGCCGGGGCTGCTCGGGCTGTACACCGGCATCCCCCTGACCGAGCGGGGCGACTGGTACGCGGGGGTCCTCCCGGACCGCATCGAAATCTACCGGAACCCGATCTGCGAAATCTGCGAGACAGAGGACGAGGTCGTGGAAGAGGTGCAGATCACCGTGGTCCACGAGATCGCCCACCATTTCGGGATCGACGATGACCGTCTGCACGAGCTGGGCTGGTAGCCCCTCCCCTGCCGGAAGCCCGGTTCTCGTCCCGTCACAGTGCGGATCCGCCGGCGCCAAGGCGCCCGGCCGCTCTCGATGTCTGCCGCGTACCCGTACCCCGGGATGCCGCCGTCCATCCCATACCTGACGTCATCCGGACGTAGCGCACGAGGACGGGCTGGTCACGGCCCTTCGTGCCGCCATCGGGATTGCGAAACCAGCGGCGGACCGGGCACCGTAGGTGACATACTGAACACGGACTGTCAGGAACGGCCCAGCGAGCCCACCGGAGTCATATGGCGGCCATCAGGCCCAGCCGGCTGCCCGGGCGGCACCGCCGCTCGCCCGAAAGCCAGGCAACGTACGGCGAGGTCATCGCCATCGGCGAATTCCGTGCGCTGTGGCTCGGCCAGTGCCTGTCCTTGCTCGGCGACCAGCTCGCCCAGGTGGCGCTGGCGCTCCTCGTCTACGACCGGACGGGGTCTCCGCTGGCCACCGCGGCCGTGTACGCCCTGACCTATCTCCCGCCCATCCTCGGGGGTCCCGTGCTGGCCGGGCTCGCCGACCGGTTCGCGCGCCGCCGCATCATGATCGTGTGCGATCTGGCGCGAGCGGTGCTGGTGGGTCTGATGGCCCTGCCGAGCACGCCGTTCCCCGTGCTGTGCGTTCTGGTGTTCTGCGTCGTCCTGCTCAGTTCGCCCTTCACGGCCGCGCGCGCCGCGCTGCTGCCCGAGATCCTCGAGGGCGACCGGTACGTCGCCGGCTCGGCACTGCAGAACATGACGAACCAGGTGGTCCAGATGCTCGGGTTCGCCGCGGGCGCCGGAGTGATCGCCGCCATCGGCGCCTACGAAGGGCTCGCGCTGAATGCCGCGACCTTCCTGGCCTCCGGGCTGATCCTCACGCTCGGGCTGCGCCGGCGTCCCCCGCCGGCTCCCGAGGACGGCGTCCACGCGTCCATGTGGGCCATGACCAAGTCGGGCGCCCGGCTGGTCTTCGGCGACCGGCGGCTGCGCACTCTGGTGTTGTTCGCGTGGCTCTGCGGCTTCTACGTACTCCCCGAGGGCATCGCCGTGCCGTACGCCGTCACGCTGGGCGACGATGCTCGAGAGGTCACGTTGATCACCGGTCTGCTCATGGCCGCCATGCCGACCGGCACGGTCATCGGAGCCTTCGTGTTCAGCCGGTTCGTGGCCCCCACCGGACGCCTGCGCGCCATGGGGTGGATGGCCATGCTGAGCTGCGCGCCGCTCATCGGCTGCGCGACGCGGCCTCCGCTGGCCGTCGTCCTGGTCCTGTGGATGCTCGCGGGGCTCGGAGGGGCGTACCAGCTCGCGGCCAACGCCGCCTTCGTGCAATGCGTTCCGCCCGGCCGCCGCGGCCAGGCCTTCGGGCTGGTGCAGTCCGGCCTGCTGGCCGCCCAGGGCTTGGGCATCCTCATCGGAGGCGCCGCCGCGCAGGCACTCGGCCCAGAGCCGGTGGTCGCCCTCGCGGGGGCGGCCGGGCTGTGCGTCGCCGCACTGCTGGCCATGCTCTGGACCGAGACTCGCACCGAGATAATCACCAGGGTCCGCACCCAGGTGAGCTAGATGGTGGCGGGGGGCTCGTCCACCGGCGACTGCGGCCGGCTCGTCGGCGACTGCGACTGCGGCTGGGCGGCGGAGGGGGCCGTGTAGGGCGACTGGCCGGTGGGCTGGTCACCGTAGGGCGCGCGGCCGTCCTGCGGGGTCTGCGACGGCTGCCAGTACGAGGAGACCTGGTGCCAGGCGGACCCGTTGTCGCTCTTCTGCTTGTTGATGAGGTCCTGGACGATCGAGCCGTTCTTGCCCTCTTCGGGGATCAGCAGCCAGGCGACGGCGTAGATGCCGACGCCGAGGCCGCCGAAGAAGGTGGCGACGGCGAGCGCGAGGCGCAGGATGTTGGCGTCGATGCCGGTGAACTCGGCGGCGCCGGAGCACACGCCGGCGACGATCCTGCCTTCGCGGGTGCGGCGGAGTTCCTTGGTGGAGTGACCGTGGAGGTTCATCTCGTTCATGTCTCAAGACTGCCCCCGGGGCCCTTCTTCGCACATCGGGATTCCCCCTGGCCCGACCCTGGTGACGCCCTGAAGCCACGAGAGCCGAAGCCGCTGCTTGAGCCTTACCCTGACAGGGCACCACCTGTAGGTGAAGGCAGCGTCGCCCGGCACACGCCCCCTTGCCGCCCCGCGAGAGGTGGTAGGCGGTCGCGCAAGGCGCGGTACGCTCAGTACCCTGCAATCCATGCCGGGCCGCTAGCTCAATGGCAGAGCTGCGGACTTTTAATCCGTAGGTTCAGGGTTCGAGTCCCTGGCGGCCCACCTGCGAAAACACCCCCGGAGCGCCATGCGTCCGAGGGTGTTTGCTAACACCTTTGCTAACAGCGGCCCTACGGTGTCCCCTTCAGCGCCTGCGCGAAGACATCAGCCGCGGACGCTTCCGCCGACCGGATCACATGGGCGTACACCCTGAGCGTGATCGCAGGGTCCGCATGCCCGAGCCGGGCCGCCACCACATGCACCGGCACGCCGGCCAGCAAGAGGGTGGTGGCGTGGACATGCCGAAGGTCATGCAGCCGCGCGAACGGCAGCCGCTCTGCGGACGACTGAGCGGCGTTGTGCGCCTTCACGAGGTCCCGGATCAACTGGGTGACGGTGTCGGGGTAGATCGGCCGCCCGAAGCCCGTCGTGAAGACGTGGAGATCCTTGTCCCCGCTCCACTCCTCCCCCGCGGCTGCCTTGTCGGCCTCCTGCCGCGCCTGGTGCTCCCAGAGCACGGCAACAGTCTCGTCGTCGATGCTGACCACCCGAATCCGCCCGCTCTTCGTAGTGCCCTCGATGCGCTCACCATCCACGACACCCGCCGACCCGGCAATGGTGATCGTCTTTCCAACGAAATCAACATTCGACCAACGCAGATTGACCAGCTCACCGCGCCGGGCGCCGGTATAGGCGGCGAGATGGAAGAAGGCGAACAACCGATGCGATCCGGCTAGCGACAGGAACGTGCGGAGCTGTTCAGGGGTCCACACACTCCCCGGTTCGGCGTAGACGTGCTTCGGCCGCTTGGCCCGCTCTACGGGGTTCGACGTCAGAAGCTCTTCGACCTTCACGGCATCACCGAATGCCTTACGCAAGACCGCGTGAACATGGCTCACTGACCGCGTGGACAGCGACTGACCGCCCTTACCGCCCTTAGTGCTTAGGTGCCAGTAGAGCTTGGTGATCGCACACCGTGCCATTCCTTGGTCCGGTGCCGCAGACGGTCCCTGAGGTTTCGACGGCTTTCCTCTGACGATGGGGCTTGTTCCCGTTACGGTCAGTGCATGCTGGTTATCGAGGCGGCCCGCCGGGGTCGGCCGGAGGCGTGGCCACCGGGTTAGCGTCTGTGACGACTGCGGTGAGGGCTGCCAGGGATCCAGGCCGGGTCGGCCGGGATCGCACCCCAGGGTGTGTCGGATCGATCCCGACAGAATCAGGTCGGAGCCGATCCGTTTCCACGACGTCGAGCCGACGGATCAGCGCGCCGGCGCCTCCGCTGCGCCGGTCAGGCGGCTGAGCATTTCGACCCGTTGAGCGCGTACTCCACGGGCCGCGAGTTGGTGCCGGTCCAGGTGCCGATGAATCCGAAGGAGACGGTGGCCCCGCCCGCGATGTCCGGATTCCAGTCGGCGTGGGCGACCGTGGGGGACACGCCGTTGGATACTTGGACGGCGTTCCAGATCTGGGAGATCGTCTGGCCGTTGGCGAAGGTGAAGGTGAGCCGCCAGCCGTGGACGGTGGTCTTGCCGGTGTTGAGGATCTTCACGTCGGTGTGGAATCCGCCGGGCCATTGGCTGTTAATGGTGTAGGTGACCGTGCAGCTGGTGGGTGGGAGCACGGTCGGGCTCGGCACGGGGACACCGTAGTCGAGAGTGTTGGGCGCCGGCGAGATGTTGCCCGCCGCGTCCAGGGCGCTGACCCAGAAAGTGTGGAGGCCGGGGGCGGCGATGCTGAGGGTCTGGCTGGTCGTGGTGCCCGGAACGGTGACGAACTCGGCGTGGACCGTCCCGCCGACCTCGTACCACTGGTGGCCGACCAGGTAGCTCACGACAGGCGCGCTGCCGGCCGCGGCCCAACTCACGGTGGCGGTTGACCCGTTGACCGTCAGCATCTGATTGCCGGGGTAGCCGTACGGGTACCCACCAGACGGCGACGGCGACGGCGACGGCGGCAGGCAGGACGCCGACCAGCATCCCGTGGTGGCTTGGCCAAGTCCGGAGGCGTTGCCGGCAGCGTCCACGGCCGTGACCGTGTAGACCTCGTGCCCCTCAACGTGGCTGACCGCGAACGAGGTGCCCGTCACGAAGTAGCGGTAGAACTGTTCGGACTGGTTGATGTTGCGCAGGATGTAGTAGCCGACCACGCCGACGTTGTCGGTGGCGGGCGCCCAGCTGACCACGACGGTCGGTCCGCACTCGGTGAAGACCGGCCCGCCGTGCGGCGTGGGCGGCACGGTGTCGCCATTGGCCACGGCTGGGCTCGCCGTCCCCCATGGAATGAGCGCCGTCGGCGACGTGGGGCAGATGGTCGGCGTCGTGCTCGGGGTCGGCAGGACGCCCGCAGTGCTGCTCGGCGTGGGGGTGGCCACTGCGGGAACTGCGGACTGGATGGTCGCCGCACCGGCAGTGCCGGCGACCAGCCCGATGCCGGCGACCACGGCGGCCAGCATGGCGAGCACGACGCTCACGGAGCGCGCACGCGGACGAGGCCGGGTGGGGGCAGCCTCGGGTACAGGTATGACAGGTTGGTGGGTCATTGGGGCCTCCGGGGGACGGCTTCAGGTCTTGCTTGATGAGCCAATGGCCAATTTCTCCGCTTCTGAGTTCAGCACAGCGCCGCCAGAAAGATGGTGTGATGGGAACACTGACGACTTGATCGTTTTCCAGTTCTTTAAACACGCTGTGCCAGCGGTGGTCAAAGAATCGGTCCCGGTCCATTTTGAAGATCCGAAGCCCGTAGCCAGAACCAGTGGCGCGATGGCTGCCGTTGTTCCATCCAGTGACACGCATGGGTTGCTCCATCGGTCGATCTGGCTCCAGAGTCACGTCAGCGAAGTACAGCAACAGAGCCGCACAACTCCTCACTCCGACCCCCATTACCACGCGCCGGAACAGGACGAGGAGCTTCCCAGGTAGTGACTGGCTCCTGTTTGCAAGCAGGCACTCTGTTCCCAGCCCTGCTAACACGGGCGCTAACAGCGTCCGTAGACGTGGGTGGACACTAGTAGAAGATGATCAATAAATCATGCAGTGTCAGTAGGTGTGGCTGACATAGGCAGACATCAGTAGACGATTTTCGGACGACTTTTAATCCGTAGGTTCAGGATTCGAGTCCCTGGCGGCCCACCCATAATGACCTGGGCAGACTCCCAGATCTCCTGATCAGCAAGCCTGTCCGGGGTTGCAGTCCGGGTTGCAGTTGTCAGCACGGGGTTGCAGTCGCCGGCCTCAGTCATCCCACAGCGCCCGGCCGATCCGAGCCGCCACATTGCTTGCCGGCTTGGACGTCGCGTGGGTGTAGGGCACCTCGCAGGGCAAGGCCGCAGACACCCCGCCACATCCTCGTCTACAGCGGCGTGTTCCTCGCCGAGAACGCCGGCATCCTCCGCCTCATCGCCGAGCGGAACATCCTCAGGGAGATGGCATGTGGGAAGGCTGATCACGCTTACCGACAACGTCCGAACGTCTTTGACGTTTTCGCGCGGACAGTGATCTACTCCCTGCCCATGACGACTCTGACGAAGGTGCAGCCTGCCCCTGTCATCGACGAGATAGCGCGGCTGCTGACCGAGCACTACGTTTTCCCTGAGATAGCCGGGCAGCTCACCGGCGTGCTGCAACGACGCCTGGCCAAGGGCGCCTATGACGTCGACGGCGCGGAGGAGCTCGCCCGTCTGGTCACCGCGGACCTGCAGTCCGTCAACAACGACCAACACCTGAGACTGAAGCACCACGCCGACCCGGTGCCCCCCAAGCAGATGGAGGCGACTCTGGCCTCCATCCGCCGGGACTTCGACACCTCGCTGGGCGGTGCGCCCCGGGTGGAGTTGCTGGACGGAGGGATCGCCGTGGTGGAACTGGCGCCGATGCTGTTTCCGCTGGACTGGGCCGCCGAACCGCTGAGCGCCGCGCTCACCCTGGCCTCCCGCGCCCAGGCGCTGATCGTGGACCTTCGCGGCAACCGGGGCGGCGACCCGGACACCGTCGCCTTCATCTGCAGCTATCTCTTGGACGAGCGCACTCACCTCAACACCATGTACTGGCGCGACGGCGAGCGCAGCGAGCAGTCCTGGAGCCTGCCGCACGTTCCGGGCGCGCGTTTCGGCGGCAGCAAACCGTTGTACGTGCTGTCCAGCGACAGCACCTTCTCCGCCGCTGAAGAACTGGCCTACGACCTGCAACAGCTCGGCCGCGCAGTTGTCGTCGGCGAGCCCACCCGCGGCGGCGCACACCCGTGCAAGGGGTGGACCGTACACCCCCACCTGGAAGCCACGGTCCCCACCGGCCGCGCCATCAACCCCGTCTCCGGCACGAACTGGGAAGGCACCGGTGTGCGGCCCGACGTCCCTTGCGCCGCCGCGGAATCCCTCGACCAGGCGCACGCCCTGGCCCTCGCCCGACTGGCAGGCGACGATGGGCCCTCGCCGAGCGCGGATCGCTCTGTGAAGTCGCGTTGAACGGCATGTGCCTTTCTACGGCCGCGCCGTCGGCTGTGCCGCGGTGGGGTAGTCGCGCAATTCGATGCCGTTGGCCGCTTTCCGGATCGGCTTCATAATGGCTTCCATCACTCGTGCCTTGCCCGGCATGTGCGGCGCCATTCGCAGCATGAGGCCCTGCAGGCGCGCGCGGGTCCGGGAGGCGGGCACCATGCCCTTGGCGGCGGTGCGGCCCAGCCGCTGGTTCAGCTCGACGAACCCGCGCATCTCCTCCTCGTACCGTGCGAATGCGACCCGGTGGTCGCCCTGGGCGGCGGCTAACTCTCCGGCGAGCACGTAGGCGCCAACGAGGGCCATGCCGGTGCCTTGTCCGGACGCGGGTGAGGGGCAGTAAGCGGCGTCGCCCAGCAGCACCGTGCGCCCACGCGACCAGGAATCCATCCGTACCTGCGCCAGGGTGTCGAAGTAGAAGTCGCCCGCCTCCGGCATCGCGGCCAGCAACCGCGGCACCTCCCATCGGTGTCCGGTGAACGCCTCAGCGACGGCCTGCTGTTGGGCCGCCACGTCGTGCCGGTCGACGGGCCGTTGCGGCGCGGGGAAGAAGAACTGGGCCTTGGCCGCCGTCGCCGCCCGCACGCTGTAGACGTTCACCACGTGCCCGGCGGCCGACAGGACCATCTCCCAACGGTCCAGGCCCAGGTGGTTGGGGACGCCGAAGACCGCCACGCCCAGGCCGAGTCCCTCGGTGAACCGCTCCTCCGGGCCGAAGACGAGCGCGCGAGTGCCCGAATGCAGGCCGTCGGCCCCCACTACGAGGTCGAACGTACGCGGTGCCGCATCGCGGAACGTCACGCGCGTCCCGCAGCCCTCATCGGTGATCGAGGTGATCGTGTCGCCGAAGACATACTCGGCCTCGCCTCGGGTGCGGGCATGAAGGATCTCAGCCAGATCCCCGCGCATGATCTCCAGGTCTCCCGGGTCGCGAAACCCGATCATGTCCGGACCGAGTGTCGCGAGGGTCTTGCCCGCCCCGTTCAACCACGTCCCGCCCCGGATATCGGTCGACCGGCGCCGCACCTCGTCGAGAATCCCCATCCGCCGCGCCACCTCCACCGCCACCCCGCGCAGGTCCACCTTGTAACCGCCGGGGCGAGGCGTGGCGGCCCGCTCCACCACAGTCACTTCGAAGCCGTGGTGGCGCAGCCAGTACGCCAGGGCGGGACCGGCGACACTCGCGCCAGAGATGAGCACGTTCATGAACCCTCCATCTGTGTATGCCATACGCTCTATTGCGTATGACGTATACCTTACTGCGTATGCTATACACAGAGGTATGGATGTGGGCAAGATCGAGGAATCGGAGATCCCCGTCGGCATCGCGGTGGCCTGGGGGCTGCGGGACCGTCCCGGCAAGGGGCCCAAACCTGCCCTGAGCCTGCCCAGGATCGTCCAGGCAGGCTTGGACGTCGCCCGCGCCGACGGGCTGGCGGCGGTGTCCATGGCACGCGTGGCCAAGGAGGTCGGCGTGTCGACCATGGCTCTCTACCGCTATGTCGCGGCCAAGGACGTTTTGTTGGAACTCATGCAGGACGCCGCCTACGGGCCGCCGCCTGAGGCGACTGCGGACCAGGACTGGCGCGCTGGGCTGACCGAGTGGTCCTGGGCCATCCTGCATGCGATCAGGAGGCATCCATGGGTGCTGCAGATCCCTGTCAGCGGGGCTCCGCTGCTGCCCAACCAGATCACCTGGCTGGAGCGTGGACTCACATGCCTGAGCGGTACGGGCCTTGCCGAGTCCGAGAAGCTGTCGGTCGTCATGCTGCTGTCCGGCTATGTCCGGCAGTGGGCGGGCCTGTCAATCGCCGTCGGCGCGGCAGGGCCTGACCAGGCCGCGCGGTACGCCAAGACGCTCGCCCGCGTCATCGACCCGGTCCGTTTCCCCGCGGTCTCCGCCGCCATGGCCGCCGGTGCCGTCAACGACGAGTGGGACGACGGCGACACCGAGTTCGTCTTCGGCCTCGACCGCGTCCTGGACGGCATAGCCGCCCTCACCCACGCCCGCTCCTGACGCGCAATGGGCGACAACAGCGTGAGCATCACATGGCGACGTGGCGTTCGTGTCAGCTCGGTGTGGGGGTGTCCGAGCGGCTTTGTCACTGTTCGGGGAGAGGCTGCGGCTTGTCGAGGCCGGTCAGTCGGGTCAGGACGGTGAAGCCGTCGTCGGTGCCGGGCCAGTGCCGGCGCACGGCCTCCAGCCCGGAGCGGCGTACCACCGAGCGCAGTACGGCGGTGACGATGATGGCGTCGTCGGCGCACCCGAGGATGGGGATGAAGTCGGGGACGATGTCGATGGGGAAGGCCAGGTAGGCCAGAAGCAGCGCGAGCCGGACGCGGACGCCGCGGGGCAGGCCGGGGTCGGCGGCCAGGCGGCGCACCAGGCGCAGCACGTCGGGCAGCAGCCGCAGCGCCTCGCGCAGCAGGCCGCCGCGCGGCCGGACGAGGGCCAGCGTGCCAATGAGGACCAGCCAGGCGGCCAGCAGGGCGATCGCGATGCCGATGAGCAGGTCCCATCCCCATGACCCGGTCATGCCGGCCCCCCTCCGCCCACCTCAGGCACTGCGATGTCGATGAGCAGGTCCCGCCCCCATGAGCTGGTCATGCCAGCCTCGTTTCGCCCACGTCGGGCACTGCGATGCCGGTCTCGGCGGCCAGTGCGGCCTGTTCGAAGTCGGCGAGGTCGGTTTCGGCGTCGGCGATCGCGGCGCGTACGAGAGCGCCGGCGGGGGCGGCGAAGTAGTCGCGTGCGGCGATCTTGGCCAGCCAGGAGCGGAAGCGTTCCAGGTCGGCCTCCGACTCCTCCACCTCGGCGTAGGTGGCCCGGCCTCGCTCGCGTTCGCGCGCCAGCTCCTCGCGGAAGGCGGGAAGACGCTCCATCACCTCGGCGTACTCGGCATCGCGGGCGGCGTTGAACTCGCCGATGATCTGCCGCTTCTCGGCCGGGTCGGTGAGCGCCATCCGCAGCATCCGGGCCGTACCGCCCTGCCGGCGCACCCGGTCCAGCAGACGGCGCACCTGCCGGAGGGTCTGCTCGCGCTCCGGCAGCAGGCATACCGACTGTTGCAGGTACAGCCCACCCAGCGAGCGAAGCTTTCGCCACACCTGCACGCGCAGGGCCGGAGCGGCCCCGGCGGTGGACACGCTGACCAGCAACCAGCCCCGATCCTCCGTATCATCCGTCACGTCTTCATGTTACATCCGTAACATTCCCCGGCAGGCGCCAAATGCCGGTGGACGGACGAGGCCGATGGACCCGTCCTTCGACTAGGTGCCGCCCTCCCGTTACCCGGCTTCGTCGGGAACGCCTGCTGCCTGTGGTGGAGGACCGGTCGTCGCCGGCTCGAGGGCGCGGACGATTTCGGGGGCCGGGTGACGGGGGAGCAGCAGTGGGCTGACGAGGATGAGCAGGCCCGCGATGGTGATGGCCGTGCGTGGGCTGGTGGCGTCCGCGAGCAGTCCGCCGAGGGCGCTGAAGACGGCGATGGAGGCGTTGCCGCTGATCGACCAGGCCGACAGAGTGCGGGCGACGCGGTCCTGGGGAGTGTGCTCAAGTCGGTAGGTCGCCAGTACCGGGGTGTACAGGCTCATGCTGATGATGATCGCGAGCTCGACGGCGATCACGATCGCGAGGCCGGCGACACCAGGACGGACGAAGGCGAGGCCGACCAGCCAGACGGCGCGCAGCGTGCCGACCGTGCGCAGAACCCGGTGTTGGCCGTAGCGCGCCACGACCCGGCGGGCAAGGCGTGAGCCGATCAGTCCGCCGACACACGGAGCGGCGAAGGCGAGGCCGTACTGCCAGGGCGGGAAGCCGAGCTGGCGCAGCAGGAGCACGGCCAGCAGCGGCTCGGTGGCCATGATCAGCCCGTTGACGAGAAGGTTGTTGAAGTACAGGGCCCGCAGGCCGGGATGGGTCAGGATGTGCCGCCAGCCGTCGAGCAATTCGCCGGCTGCGACCCGGTTCTTACCGCTTCGCCGTGGAGGCTCTTCCCGGCCGCGGATGGCGGTGATGCTCAGGGCGGACAACAGGTAGCTGAGCGCATCGGCCACCACGGTCGTCACCGGCCCGAACAGGCCGATGGCCGCTCCGCCCAGCGGCGGGCCGACCGCGATCGAGCTCCACGTGGTCGACTCGAACCGCGCGTTGGCCACCAGCAGATCGTCCGGCCGGACCAGGGCCCGCAGGTAGGCGCCGCCGGCCGCATTGGAGGTGATCTTGGCGGCGGTGACCACGGCGGAGACGATCAGCAACTGGACGAACCCGAGCAGGCCGAAGGCGTAGGCGACCGGGATGGTCATCATGACCCCGAACCGGGTCAGGTCCATCGCGATCATGACCGGCCGTTTACGGCGGAACTCGACCCACGGTCCGAGCGGCAACGCGATCAGCATGCCCACCGCCGGTCCCGCGGCGGACAGCGCGGACACCTGAGCGGGGCCGGCGTGCAGCACCAGCACGGCTATCAGGGGAATCGCCCCGAACCCCAGCCCGGAGCCATAGGCGCTGACCGCGTAGGCAGCCCACAGCCACCCGAACCGCCGCCCCAGAGATCGTCTGGTCACGAAGCTCCCCGCCTCCCGCTATGGACAACCAATGGTTGACCGCTCCGATCAAAGCAAGCCAGGGAATGCAGATCAAACAACTAGGAGGACAGCCAGCCACAACTAACCGTTGTGTACTCACGGTTTGGCACGTAGATCGCGAAGCCGTACGCACATTCGTTCGGCACGTTCTCGCGGGGGCATGCGGGGGGCGGCGGAAGGTGAGATCGGCGGTCGGGTGGTGGTGTGGGAGATGAGTGAACCGGCGTACTTCGGGGTTGGCGGGCGGGGTTCTGACTGGGGCATTGACAGGGGGACCCGGCTGATCGTAGCCTCGGCGCGAGCCCATTGTTAGTAAACTTTCTTAAAGAAAGGGCTTCTCGGCGGTCTGAGGGCTCCCGCTCGTCCCCACGATGGCACGGTGGCGCGGTCGCCCGTCGGCGCGTACGCGATGGCAGGGCACGGCACCAGCGGCCATCACCACTCTCGGCACCAGCCACCCCCCACCGGCGAAGGATCCACTGTGCCCAGAAGCTTCGTGAAACGCTCTCTCACCGCACTGCTCGGCGTCACGGCCGCGGCCTGCCTCGGCCTTCCGGCCGCTCCGGCCAGCAGCGCCGCCACCCGGCAGGCCGCCGCCCCGTTCAAGGTGCTCGCCTTCTACAACGGCACCTGGGACGCCGCCCACATCGACTTCGACAAAGAGGCCAGGGACTGGTTCCCCGCGGCCGGCGCGCAGAACGGCTTCACCTGGGAGGCGACCACCGACTGGAGCCGTCTCAGCGCCACGGGGCTGTCGCAGTACAAGGTGATCATGTTCCTGGACGACGCCCCGCCCGCGAGCCAGCGCGCCGCGTTCCAGACCTACATGCAGAACGGCGGGGCGTGGATGGGCTTCCACGTCAGCGCGTGGACCGACAACCCCGGCTCGTGGAGCTGGTACTACAACACCTTCCTCGGTTCGGGCGCGTTCCAGACCAACACCTGGGGGCCGACCGCCGAGACCCTGAAGGTCGAGGATCGCGGCCATCCGTCCACGGCGGGGCTGCCGGCCACCATCCAGTCGTCGGTGAGCGAGTGGTACTCCTGGAGCCGCGACCTGCGGCAGAACCCCGACATCGACATCCTGGCGTCGATCGACGCCTCGAGCTTCCCGGTGGGTGACGACCCGAACCAGCAATGGCGCAGCGGGTTCTACCCGATCTTGTGGACCAACAAGAACTACAAGATGCTGTACGCCAACTTCGGGCACAACGGGATGAACTACTCCACGAACACGCGCACGTCCTCGACCTTCGCGAGTCCTCAGCAGAACCAGTGGCTGATCAACGGCCTGCTCTGGCTGGCCGGCGCGGGCGGCACCACGCCTCCCCCGACCGACACGATCTCCCCCACCACGTGGTACTCGGTGGTCAACAAGAACAGCGGCAAGTGCGTCGACGCCCGCGCGGCCGGGACGGTCAACGGGACCGCGATCCAGCAGTACACCTGCAACGCGACCAACGCGCAGCAGTACCAGTTCGCGCCGACGAGCGGAGGCTTCGTCCGGGTGAACAACCGCGGCAACAGCGCCCAGGTGCTCGACGTGAAGGATGTGTCGACCGCCGACAACGCCCCCATCCAGACCTGGACCTACAGCGGCGGCAACAACCAGCAGTGGCAGCCGGTGTCCGAGGGCGGCGGCTACTACCACTTCGTCAACCGCAACAGCGGTAAGTGCCTCGACGTGCCGGCCGCCTCGAGCGCCGACAGCGTCCAGCTCGTCCAGTACGCCTGCAACGGCACGGCCGCCCAGTCCTTCCGGCTGGCCGCACAGAGCTGAGCAGGCGGTACCCGAAACGAACACCGGCGTCCCGTCGGTACCCGAACCACCACCGGCGTCCCGCCGTCGCCACGCCCTGGCGACGGCGGGACGTTCGCGAGCCGACCGCCGCCGGGTCAGCGCGACGATCCGCCGGGTCAGCGCGAGAAGCCGGATCAGCGCGAGAAGCGGGCGAGGAGGAGGGTCAGCCGCCGGTCGTGGTCGTCGCGGCGGAGCCTGCCGTTGCGCATGAGCGTGAGAAGCCCGTGCAACGCGCTCCAGAACGTCTCGGTGAGCGTCTCAAGGTCGTCGTCCCGCGCGAGAGGGCGCAGGGCTTCGCGCAGCTCGCCGAAGCCCTCCCGCAGGGCGGGCGGCGCCTGCGCGGTGGCGAACGGCAGATCGACGGCGTGGGTGAACATCGCGTCGTACAACGCGGGCCGCCGTGCGGCGAACAGCGCGTACGCGGCGCCGACGTCGGCAAGGGCCTGGCGGGGATCGGCCGCCGCCGTGCGCGCCGCGCGCAGCTCGGCGGCGAGGTCGGCGAAGCCCTCGACCGCGACCGCCGCCATGATGGCGTCCTTGCCCTTGAAGTGGCTGTAGAGGACCGGCTGGCTGTACTCGATCTCCTCGGCGAGCCGCCGCGTGGTCACCGCCTCCCAGCCTTCCGACTCGGCCAGTTCGCGCGCGGCCGTGACGATCAGCCGTTCCCGCTCCGCTCGTTCGCGCTCCCGGCGCTCCTGGATGGACACGACCGACATTCTAGCGCCGCTAGCGCGCCTGCCATCGATACGTTAGTGTCGCTCTTGTATCTAGCACTGCTAGCGAGGAGACGTCGTGCTCACCCCCATCGCGTACGGACTGGCCATCGTGCTGGACGTGTTCATCCTGTTCATCGGCGCCCGCTTCCTGCTCGCGCCGCACGCCGCGGCCGCCGGCTACGGCGTGCCGGCCCGGAAGGACGGAGACCCCGCCTACCTCTCCATCAAGGGCCTGCGCGACCTCACTTATGGCGTGCTCGGCCTGGCCCTGCTGGCCTTCGCGGGCGCCCGCGCCGAAGCATGGTTCATGCTGGTCGTAGCCCTGGCGCCCCTCGGCGACACCCTCATCGTGCTGCGCAACGGCGGCACCAGGGTGGTCGCCTTCGGCATCCACTTCGCCACCGCCGTGATCGTCCTGATCAGCGCCGCCCTGCTGTTCGCCGTGTGAGGTCCGCGGCTCTCGTGCCGGGCCTCAGAGAAGAGGTCCGCGGCTCTGGTGCCCGGCCTCAGGGAAGCGGCCGCCGAGGTGCGTGCCGGATGTGGACATGGCCGTCATCGGGGAACGGAGGCCGGGCGGGGACGATCTCGTCGAGGGCGTATCCGCACTTCTGCGCCACCCGGCACGAGGCGAGATTGCCCACCTGGTGCAGCAGCCGCAGGCGACGCAGCCCCTGGGGGGCGAAACGCTCGAAGGCCCAGGTGGTGAGCGCCTCCACGGCCCGGCCGGCGACGCCCCGGCCGCGCGCCGCGCGAGCGGTCCAGTAACCGACGTCGGCGTGGTGCCCGCCGGCGACCAGCCCTTTCACCGCCACGTTGCCCACCAGACGGGAGCCGCCTTCCGGCTCCGCCTCCACGACCGCGAAGCTCAGCCGGTGGCCCTCGCTCCAGCCCTTCCACTGGATCTCCAGCCAGCGCCGGGCGTCCTGCTCATCGGTGACGTGGAGCCTGGTCCACTGGCGCATGACCGGATCGCGGTAGGCCGCGATCAGTTCGGGAATGTCCTGGTCCGTCCAGGGCCGAAGCACCAGAGACGAACCCTGTCCATGCGGAGCGGCATGCAGGACGACGGTCATGCGTCCTCCTCCCCTGGGGGCACGGTCTCGTGCGATCGCGAAGCTAGCTCAGGGAACGGCGAGCGGCAAACCGGCCTGGGCGAACATCCCCCGTCGCGATCCACGACGTCCGTGGGGCCGGCGGGAACGGATCACCGGCGCACGGCGGCGCGCCCATCGGCACGCTGAGGACGATCACCGCCCGGCCGCCGGCTTTCGACGGGGCGCGGGGCGGTCTCTCGAGGGCAGGAGGGCCACCTGGTAGCGGTCGCGGTAGATCACCTGGGATCTCGCCGGGTTCTTGACGCGGATCACGCGAATGGTGTGCCCACGGGCCCGCAGGCCCGCCGCGAGGTCTCTCCCGTAGACCCGCCAGCCCTCCTCGGTGAACCAGAACCTGGCCCGCCGGTTCTCGATGTACGGCATCGGCAGGTCGCCCAGGACGGCATTGCTGCCGGCCATCACCCAGGCGCCGCCGAGCCGGGTGCCGGAGGGGTCGTCTTTCTGTTCGTCCGTCGCGGTGACGTCGACCCAGCGCCGGACGCTGTCGGCAAGGACGCGGTACAGCATGATGCCAGGATGCGGCAGCACCCCTGGTGATTTCAGTACATGGGAGGAGACTCGTGGTACAGCGCCGGCCGTGAGCGTCGGGCCCTGAGCGCCGGCGTGCGCGGATCAGCCCTGGCCTGTGGGACGGATGATCAGGTCGTTGACGTCGATGCCGTCCGGCTGGGCGATCGCGTACGCGATGGCGTCGGCGACGGCGGCGGCGGGGATGCCCAGCCGCTCCGACATCTCGTGCACGGCGGCGCGCACCTCCGGGTCGCCGCCGTGGTCGGTGAGCTCGGTCCGGGTGTAGCCCGGGGACACGAGGGTCACCCGGATGTCCCGGCTCTCCTGCCGCAGCCCTTCGGACAGCGCCCGGACGGCGTACTTGGTGGCGCAGTAGACGGCCGCGGTCGGGTCCACCCGGTGCGCCGACGTCGAGGCGACGTTGACGATGTGGCCGGCGCCCCGGGCGCGCATGAGCGGCAGGACCGCCGCGATCCCGTGCAGGGTGCCGCGCAGGTTGACGTCGATCATCTGGTTCCAGTCGTCCACGCGCAGCGCGTCGACGGTGGACAGCGGCATGACGCCGGCGTTGTTGACGAGCACGTCGACGCGGCCGTGCCGGTCGTGCGCCTGCCCGGCGAAGGCGCGCACGCTGTCGAGCCTGGTCACGTCGAGGTGTCCATGGTCGGCGCGGCCGCCCGCCGCGCGGAGCTCCTCGGCGAGGACGGCGAGCCGGTCCACGCGCCGCGCGCCGAGCACGACGTGGTGCCCGTCCGCGGCCAGCCGGCGGGCGGTCGCCTCGCCGATGCCGCTGCTCGCGCCGGTGATGAGGACGATCTTGCCGTCGACGGGCGACGGGCCGTTGATGCTGGTCATGTGGACTCCTGCCAGAGGTGGAAGACGCGGAGGTGCGCCGCGTCCACCCTGTGGCCGTCGCCCGCGCGGAGGAAGGCCGTGTCTTCCTGGGTGCGCCACACCCAGGAAGACCCTCGCCGTCCCGCCCGCCGTCCGCAGGGGGCACGCGGCGGCGGTAATTCGGTTGTCCGCCCGAGGCCGTTCTGTTGTACTCCGGGAGACGACCGGCCCACCGAGGAGGCGACCATGTCTCGAGCGTTCATGTCCATCCACCAGGAAGTTTCCGCTCGCCCAGAGGACATGACGCTTCGTGAGAATGCTCAATCTCGGGATTTTGGCCCATGTAGACGCCGGTAAGACCAGCCTGACCGAGCGGCTGCTGCACGCCGCCGGTGTCATCGACGAACTCGGCAGCGTCGACGACGGCAACACCCAGACCGACTCCCTTGCCCTGGAGCGGCGGCGCGGCATCACCATCAAGTCCGCCGTCGTGTCGTTCGTCGTCGGCGGCGTCACCGTCAACCTGATCGACACTCCCGGGCACCCCGACTTCATCGCCGAGGTCGAGCGGGTGCTGAGCGTGCTCGACGGCGCGGTGCTGGTGATCTCCGCCGTCGAGGGCGTGCAGGCGCAGACCCGCGTGCTGATGCGGACGCTGCGGCGCCTGCGCATCCCCACGCTGATCTTCGTCAACAAGATCGACCGGCACGGCGCGCGCTACGAGGGCACGCTGGGCGGCATCGCCGAACGGCTGACGCCGGCGATCGTCCCGATGGGGACGGCGCACGGACTCGGCACGCGCGAGCCCGCCTTCGTCCCGTACACCGCCGTGGACGCCGCCTTCACCGCCCGGCTCGCCGAGGTGCTCGCCGAGCATGACGAGGATCTGCTCGCCTCGTACGTGGACGGCGGCGCGGCGATCTCCTACCGGCGGCTCCGCCGCGAGCTCGCGGCGCAGACCCGCCGGGCGCTGGCGCACCCGGTGTACTTCGGGTCGGCGATCACCGGAGCCGGCGTCGACGCGCTGATCGCCGGCGTCACCGAGTTGCTGCCCTCGGCCGAGGGCGACCCGGACGGCCCCCTGTCCGGCACGGTGTTCAAGGTCGAACGAGGACCCGCCGGCGAGAAGATCGCCTACGCCCGTCTGTTCTCCGGGTCGGTGCGCGTGCGCGAACGGCTGCCGTTCACGCGCGACGCCGCAGGCAAAGTGCACGGCGAGGGCGACGTGCACGGCGAGGGCAAGGTCACGGCCGTCGAGGTGTTCGAGCATGGTTCGGCCGTCCGCCGCGACGCGGTCACCGCCGGGCGCATCGGCAGGCTCCGGGGCCTGCCGGACGTCCAGATCGGCGACACGCTCGGCGTCCCGGGGACGGGCGCGCCCACGCGGCGCGTGTTCGCGCCGCCGACCCTGGAGACCGTCGTCGTGCCGTGCCGTCCCGCCGACATGGGCAGGCTGCACGTCGCCCTCACCCAGCTCGCCGAGCAGGACCCGCTGATCGGCGTGCGGCAGGACGACGTGCGCCGCGAGGTGTCGGTCTCGCTGTACGGCGAGGTGCAGAAGGAGGTCGTCCAGGCCACGCTGGCGGAGGACTTCGGCCTCGATGTGGACTTCCGCGAGACGACGACGATCTGCGTCGAGCGGCCGGCCGGCACCGGCGCCGCCGTGGAGTTCATGCACAAGGACCCCAACCAGTTCCTCGCGACCGTCGGCCTGCGCGTCGACCCGGCCCCGGCCGGCGCGGGCGTCGAGTTCCGGCTGGAGGTGGAGCTGGGGTCGATGCCGTTCACCTTCATGAGGACCGTCGAGGACACCGTCCGCGAGACCCTGCGCCAGGGGCTGCGCGGATGGCAGGTCATCGACTGCGCGGTCACGCTGACGCACTCCGGCTACGCGCCCCGGCAGAGCCACGCCCACGCCACCTTCGACAAGAGCATGTCGAGCACCGGCACGGACTTTCGCGGCCTGACGCCGCTGGTGCTGATGGACGCGCTGCGACGCGCCGGCACGAGAGTGCACGAGCCGCTGCACCGCTTCCGCCTGGAGATCCCGGCCGACACGCTCCGCCCGCTGCTGCCGGTGCTGGCCCGCCTGCGGGCCGTGCCGCGGACGACGGCGACCCGGGGCCCGGTGTGGGTGGTGGAGGGCGAGATCCCGGCGGCCCGGGTGCACGAGTTGCAGCGGCACCTGCCCGGCGTGACCCGCGGGGAAGGCGTGCTGGAGTCGGCCTTCGAGCGCTACCACCCGGTCGCCGGCGAGGCGCCGTCCCGGCCGCGCACCGGCCACGACCCGCTGGACCGCAAGCAGTACCTGCTGCGCTTCATGCGCCAGGTCGAGGGCGGCCGCCAGCGCCAGGTCGAGGGCGGCCGCCAGCGCCAGGTCGAGGGCGGCCGCCGATGAACTCCTCCGAACGGCGGGCCATCCTGCGGGCGTTCCAGCCGGGACGGCGGGCCGGCATCGCACTGGTCGCGGCCACCGGCGCCGCCACGGTGCTGCCGCTGCCGGCGCCGCAGCTCACCCGGCGCTTCGTCGACGAGGCGATCGGCGGCTCGGTCACCGGGCACCTCACGCTCGTCGCGCTCGGCTACCTCGCGCTCGCCGTCGCCGGCCAGGCGGCGCGCATGCTCACCGCCTGGCTCGCGAGCCGGCTCGCCTGGGACGGCACCAACCGCCTGCGGGAGGACCTCGCCGGGCACGCGCTCGGCCTGGACATGGCCTTCCACGGCAGCCGCACCCCCGGCGAGATGATCGAGCGGGTGGACGGCGACGTGGTCGCCGTCGCCGACTTCGTCGTCGCGTTCGTGATGGACGTCGTCGTGGGCTTCCTGCTGCTCGCGGGGGTGCTGGCCGTGGTCCTCGCCACCGACGTGCGGCTCGGCGGCGTGCTGCTGCTGTACTGCGTGCTCGCCGGGCTGGTCATTGCGCGCGCCCAGCGGCTGGCCGTCCCGTCGGCGATCCGTGCGCGGGAGGCCGGCGCGGTCGTGGCCGGCGCCCTGGAGGAGCGGCTGGCCGCCGTGGAGGATCTGCGGGCCAACGGCGCGGGCGAGCACGCCGTCACCCGGTTCCACCAGGTGAGCGCCGCGCTGTACCGGGCCGAGGCGCGGGCGGACGTGACGCGCAGCGGCCTGCTCGCGGGCACGTCGGTGGTGTTCGCGGCGGGCACGGCGCTGGTGCTGGGTCTTGCCGTGTGGAGCCGGCAGTCGGGCGCGCTCACCGTCGGCACGGCCGTGCTGCTGTTCCAGTACACGCAGATGGTGCGCGCGCCGCTCGAGCGGCTGATCGACCAGCTCAAGCAGTACCAGGCGGCGCTGGCCGGCGTGACCCGCGTCGCCGGGCTGCTGGCCGAGCGGCGGACGCTGCCCGACCCCGCCGACCCGCGGCCGCTGCCGGCCGCCGGGCCGCTCGGCGTGCGCCTGGACGGGGTCGGGTTCGCCTACCCGGACGACGGCGAGCGGGTGCTGTCCGGCGTCACCCTCGCCCTGGCGCCCGGCGAGACGCTCGGCCTGGTGGGGCGCACCGGCAGCGGCAAGACCACCATCGCGCGGATGCTGCTGCGCCTGTACGACCCGGCCGAGGGCCGCGTCGAGGTCGGCGGGCTGGACCTGCGCGAGGCCGACCCGGCATCGCTGCGCCGGCGCGTGTGCGTCGTCACGCAGGACGTCCAGCTGTTCGCGGCGAGCGTCCGGGACAACCTCACGCTGTTCCGCGCCCTCGCCGACGACCGCCGGCTCCGCGCCGTCCTGGCCGGAGTCGGGCTCGCCGAGTGGCTGGCCGGCCTGCCCGACGGGCTCGACACCGAGTTGGGCGCCCAGAGCGCCGGGATGTCGGCCGGGGAGGCGCAGCTGCTGGCGTTCGCCCGCGCGTTCCTCACCGATCCGGGGCTGGTGGTGCTGGACGAGGCGTCCAGCCGGCTGGACCCGGCGACCGAGCGGCGCGTCGAGCACGTCACCGGCCGCCTGCTGGCCGGGCGGACCGCCGTGCTCATCGCGCACCGGCTCTCCTCGCTGTCCCGCGTGGACAAGATCGCTGTGGTCGACGGCGGCGAGATCGTCGAGTACGGCCGCCGCGAGGAGCTGGCCGCCGACCCGCGCAGCCGCTTCTCCGCCCTGCTCACCGCCGCGGGGGTGCGCCGATGAGGCCGGTTCCGTTCGTCCTGCGGTTGACCGCGATCGCCGGCCTTCGCCGGTATGTGGTCGGCGGGCTGCTGTGGGCGCCGGTCAGCGTCCTGCCGCTCGCCGGCGGGCTCGCGTTGCAGCGGCTGTTCGACCTCATCGGCGCGCATCGCGGCGTCGCCCTGACCGAGCCGTTGTGGCTGTGCGCGGCGCTGGTGGGCGTGGAGGTCGTCCGCGGCCTGGTCATGGTCGTCGCCTGGGTCTACGGAACCTACTGGTGGGACGCCGCCGCGACCCTGCTCCGCGCGAACGTGCTGCGCTCGCTCCTGACCGCGCGCGGCGCGGCGGCCCGCCGGCTGCCGCACTCGTCGGGCGAGGCGATGGCGCGCCTGCGCGACGACGTGGGCGACCTGGTGCAGCTCACCGACGACATCGTCCCCCTGGCCGGGGCCACGCTGTTCAGCTGCGCCGCGCTGGTGATCATGGCGGCGATCGATCCCCTCATCACGCTCGTCCTGGTGGTGCCGATGATCGTCCTCGGCGTGCTGACCCGGACGCTGCGCGGGCTGATCCAGCGGCTGCACCGGCGCGCCCGGACGCTCGGCGCGGCCGTCACCGCCTCCATCGGCGACATCTTCGCCGGCGTGCTGGCGATCAAGACGGCCGGCGCCGAGGAGGCGGTGCTGGAGCGCCTGCGCGCGCGGAACCGGGCGCGGCGGGACGCCGCCGTCGCCGACCGGCTGGCGACCGACACGCTGGACACCGCGCTGGGCGCGACCGTCGAGGTCAGCGTCGGGCTCGTCCTGCTGCTGGCCGCGCCGGCGATGCGACGGGGCGAGTTCACCGTGGGCGACCTCGCGCTGTTCACCAGCTACGCCGGCTGGCTGACCGCGCTCCCGCGCACGATCGGCTCGATGCTGTCGCGCCTGCCCCAGGCCGCGGTGGCCATCGAACGGCTCGGCCGCCTGCTGGCCCCGCACGAGGACGCCCGCGACCTGGCACGCGCCGGCGAGGTGTGGTTCGGGCGCGAGCCGCCGGAGACGACCTCGCTTCCCGCTCACCAGGACCCGCTGCGCGTCCTCGCGGTCCGCGGCCTGTCCGTGCGCCACCTGCCCGTCCACCGCGACGGCGCCGCGACGAGCGCGGATACGAGCACCGCGACGCGCGCGGACACGAGCGGGGACACGAGCCCCGCCACGATCGCGGACACCGCGGCCGACGCGGGGGCGGCCGTGGGAGACGGGCTCGCGGACGGCGGCGGGGACGGCGATGGCTTTCTGGGCCGGGGCGTGCACGAGATCGACCTGCGGGTCGAGCGGGGATCGTTCACGGTGATCACCGGGGCGGTCGGGTCGGGCAAGACGACCCTGGTGCGCGCCCTGCTCGGCCTGGTGCCGGCGGACGCCGGGACGATCACCTGGAACGGTCGGCGCGTCGAGGACCCGGGCACCTTTCTCGTGCCCGGCCGCGCGGCCTACGCGGCCCAGGTCCCCCGGCTGTTGTCGGAGTCCCTGGAGGAGAACCTCCTGCTCGGCCTGCCCGCGGACGGCGACCGGATCGCCGCCGCGCTGTGGCTGGCGGCGCTGGACCAGGACGTGTCCGGCATGCCGGACGGCTTGCGCACCGTCGTGGGACCACGCGGGGTGCGGCTGTCCGGCGGCCAGGTCCAGCGGGCGACCGCGGCGCGCGCGCTGGTCCGCTCGCCGGACCTGCTCGTCGTCGACGACCTGTCCTCGGCGCTGGACGCGGAGACCGAGAGGGCGCTGTGGGACCGCGTCGCCGCCGCCGCCCGCGACGGCGACGGGCCGGGCACGCTGCTGGTGGTGTCGCACCGTCGCGCGGCGCTCGAACGCGCCGACCAGGTGGTCGTGCTGGACCGCGGCCGGGTCGCCGGACGCGGCACGCTCGCCGGCCTGCTGGCGAGCTGCCCGGAGATGCGGCGGCTGTGGCACGGCGAGCTCTTGGCCGAGGCCGGGGAGCAGGCGCGGACGCACTCCGGGAGCGCCTCCGCGCCGCCCGTCGCCGGCTGAGCCCGTGATCGGCCGGAGGTGGTCCTAGAGTCGGAACCGACGCCGGCCCCGGCCGCATGGGGCATCGCCGGCGAGGCGGCATTCGGCATGGGGAGTGGTTGCGGGACATGAGCGATGACGCGCGGGCTCTTCTCTCCGTCGCGCTGGAGGCGGCCGGCGTCGCCGGCGAGCTGGTCAGGACGCGCCTGCCGGGCGCCGTCACGGCCAAGGGCGACCGGGACATGGCGACCGAGGTCGACTACGCCGTCGAGCGGGCGGTCCGCGACCACCTCCGCGAGCGCACCCCGCAGGTCGGCTTCCTGGGCGAGGAGGAGGCGGCCGGAACCGGATGGGAGCCGGGGGCTGGGCTGCGCTGGGTGCTGGACCCGGTGGACGGCACGGTGAACTTCGTCCACGGCCTGCCGCTGTGCGCCGTCTCGCTGGGCCTGGTGCGCGGGGACGTCCCCGTCCTCGGCGTCATCGAGCTGCCGTTCCTCGGCTCCCGCTATGCCGCCGCCGAGGGGTGCGGCGCCACCGTGGACGGCCGGCCGATCAAGGCGAGCGGCGCGGTGGCGCTTTCGGCCGCGCTGGTCTCCGTCGGGGACTTCGCCGTCGGCGACGGGGCCCCGGAGGCGAACCGGCTCCGGCTCGCGATCACCGGCCTGCTGGCGGAGCGGGCGCAGCGCGTCCGCATGTTCGGGTCCGCCGCGATCGACCTGGCCTGGGTCGCCGAAGGCAGGACCGACGCCTGCCTGATGATGAACAACCGGCCGTGGGACACCGCCGCCGGCGTCGCCATCGCCCGCGAGGCGGGCGCGCTGGTCGTGGACCGCGACGGGACGCCGCACACCATGCGCTCGACGGCCACCGTCTGCGCCGCCCCCGGCGTGCTCACCGAGGTGCTGCAGATCGTGCGGGAGGCCAGGAGCGGCACCGCGAACGGTGACATGACCAACCATGGGGATGCGAACGTGGCCGGTGACGCGGGGCGGTAGCCGCTCAGCCCCACGACGCGCCGGACGCAGTCCGTCCAGTCCATCCCCAGGCCGTCCCCACCCCGGCCGGTCCGGACGGGGACGGTGACAGCGGCTCGGCCGCGGTCACGGTGTGGTCGACGGCATGCCCTCGCGGCGGCCGGACGTGGGCCAGGGTGGGATGCGGGTCTTCCCAGGTGAGGGCCCCACCGGGTGCCGGGGCGAGCGGCAGGCGGGGTCACCCGCCTACGACGGCCGTCTCGTCGCCGCGGAGCAGGCGCTCTTCGAGCTGGACCTCCGCGGCGAGATAGGCCGCGAGCTCGTCGAGCGTGGCGGCGCAGCGGACGTTGGACAGGCCGCGCGAGAGTAGGCCGCGCGAGACGCCGTGCCGGCGGACGGCGTACCAGCCGCCGCCCACGGCGTCGGACACGAGCCAGTGCTTGCTGTAGCGGTCTTTCAGCTCGTTGATCGTCACCGCCATCGCCGGGCACCCGCCGAGGACGGAGGGCGTGGAGCGGACGGGGCCGGCGCGAAACCGCGGGCCGTGACGGTGGGGGAGGGCATGCGTCAAGGCTAGTCAACGAGTCGTGTTCGCTCAATCACACAACGTAATCGGGTCGGCGTTGGCCTACATCGGCCACACCCCTCAAGCTTGAGGGTATGAACGCGAACGAGTCGGCCACGACACGAAGGTCCCTGCACGGCGTCGCCGAGCTGCTGCTGGCCGGGCCGCAGCACCGGCGCAGCGGCACCATACGCCTGCGGGCCACGCCCGGCGGCTTCGCCACGGTCACCGAGCCCGACCTGCGCGTCGAGGGCGCCGACCTGGTGGCGGGCGAGCTTCGCCTGCCGATCTCCGGCACGTCGGCGCGGGCGCTGGGCGCGGCGGCGGGGACGGACGCGGGCGCGCCGGAGAACCTCTACTCCGACGGCTCGGGGGTCTCCCCCGACGAGGTGCTGCGCGTCGACCCCGTCGCGGCGGCGGAGCTCGCCCACGCTCTCACGCTGGGTGACCAGGCGCTGCGCGCCCTGTCCCCCGGGGCGACGCCCGTGCTCTGGCCCGAGCACTTCGATCTGGCGATCACCGTGGACAAGGTGAACTACGGCGTCTCACCCGGCGACGCCTACCTCCCGGTGCCGTACGCGTACGTCGGCCCCTGGGAGCCGCGCGGCGGCGAGTTCTGGAACGCGCCCTTCGGCGCGGCGCGCCCGCTGAGCGAGCTGGGCGGGGTGGTCGCGGCGATCACCGGCTTCTTCGCCGAGGGCCGCGACCGCGCCACCATCTCCTGACGTCCCTGCCGCCGCGCCGCCACTCCCGCCGCCGCGTCGTCCCCCGTCCCGTCGTCCCCCCGTCCCGCCGTCGTCGGCCGTCCATGACCGGAGGCGAAACGGCGGAGCGGCGGACGAGCGGCGGCGGAGATCAGTAGTCGACGGCCGCGTCGACGAGCCAGGCGGCCAGGTAGCGGGCGTAGGAGGCGCGGACGAGGACGCGGAACTCCTCCTCCCCGGCGATCAGCACGACGTGGGCGCGGGCGAGCATGGTCTGCGCGCAGCGGCCGGGGCCGAACACCGAGGGGTGCAGGTCCAGGGCGCACCCGTGGGCCAGCAGGTCGCGGGCGCCCTGGCCGGCCACCATGATCGTGGTGCGCTGCGCCGAGACGTCGGTCATCGCGACCTCCTCCGAGCGCGACAGGGGTGCCTCGCCGATCACCAGCCACTCGTCCGGCCCGAGCCAGACCACGTCGGCCTCCCCCGAGCGCAGCCAGGTGCCCGGCTCCAGCGGCAGCCTCACCCCCAGCGAGGACGGCGCCCGCGCGGGGTCCACGCGGAGGTTCGTCTGCCGCAGGAAGGGGATCTCCCGCATCTGGAGCCGCGGGCCAGTGACGCCGTCGAATCCGGCGAGCGGGCTGGTCCGGTCAACCATCACGGCGGGTCCCCTCGGGGTCGTAGAGGACGGGGTGGGCGACCGTCACCGGGACCAGGCCGGCGCCGGTGTAGGCGTGCAGGCGCTCGCCGATCCTGTCCCTGCCGCCGGCCACGAGCGCGAGCGCGAAGGCGCGCCCCAGGGCGGCGCTGCGGTAAGCCGAGGTGACGTGGCCGAGCATGGGGACCGGCGGTTCGGGGAGCCGCTCGGCGGCGATGACCTGAGCCCCCTCGGGGAGCAGTTCGGCCGGGTCGTCGGGGAGCAGGGCCACCAGATGGCGGCGGCCGGCACGGGCGGTGTCGGGCCGGGTGAAGGACCGTCTGCCCACGAAGTCGGCCTTGCTCCTGGAGATGATCCAGCTCATGCCGAGGTCGGCGGGGGTGACGGTGCCGTCGGTGTCCTGGCCGATGATGGGGTATCCCTTCTCGGCGCGCAGCACGTGCATGGTCTCGGTGCCGTACGGCGTGACGGCGCCGGTGCCCATGACGGCCTTCCAGAGCGCGAGCCCGTGCCACCAGGCGACGTTGATCTCGTAGGCGAGCTCGCCGGAGAAGCTGATGCGGCACACCTTGGCCTCCATGCCGGCCACCTCGGCGTCGCGCCAGGTCATGAACGGGAAGCTCCGCGCGTCCACCGCCAGCCCGGGGGCGAGCCCGGCCAGGACGGCGCGCGAGCCGGGACCGGCCAGGGCGACCGTGGCCCACTGCTCGGTGACCGACGTGCAGCGCACCCGCAGCCCCGGCCACTCGGTCTGCAGCCATTCCTCCATCCAGTCCAGGACGGCGGCGGCGTTGCCGGTGGTCGTGGTGACCAGGAAGCGGTCGGGCGCCAGGCGGATGACGGTGCCGTCGTCGAACACCATGCCGTCGGCGCGGCACATGATGCCGTACCGGATCGCGCCGACCTTCAGGCCGCTCATGAGGTTGGTGTAGAGGCGGTCGAGGAACTCGGCCGCGTCCGGTCCCTGTACGTCGATCTTGCCGAGGGTGGAGGCGTCGAGCGCGCCCGCCGCCTCGCGCACGGCGCGGCACTCGCGCAGCACGGTGGCCGCCATGTCCTCCCCCGGCCGCGGGTAGTACCAGGGCCGTTTCCACTGGCCGACGTCCTCGAACCGCGCGCCGTGCTCGACGTGCCAGTCGTGGAGCGCGGTGACCCGCACGGGGTCGTGCAGGGCGCCGCGGTCGCGCCCGGCGAGGGCGGCGAAGGACACCGGGACGTAGGGGGCGCGGAAGGTGGTGGTGCCGAGTTCGGCCAGCCCGGCGCCGAGCGTGTGGGCGAGGACCGCGGTGGTGAGCGTGCCGGAGGTCTTGCCCTGGTCGTGGGCGGTCCCGGCCGTGGTGTACCGCTTGACGTGCTCGACGGAGCGCAGCCCGGCCCCGGTGGTGGCCAGCGCGATGTCGGCCACGGTCACGTCGCGTTGCAGGTCGACGAAGTGGCGCGTGTAATCCCCCGCGCCCGCGGGATCGTCCGGTTCCCGCGCACCAGGAGCGGATGGCCCGCGCACACCGAACCGCTCGCGCTCGTCGGACGGCCCCCGCACTCCAGACGGCCCCCGCTCGTCGGACGGCCCCCGCTCGTCGGACGGCCCCCGCACACCGGACGGCTCCCGCTCGTCGGACGGCTCCGGAGGGACGATGGTGGCCGGGGAGAGGGGCGGCACGATCCATACGTGTTCCGGAGGCGGCCCGGCGGGGACGGGGAGCGGCGGCGGTTCGGCGCCGGAACCGGCGGCCTCGCCGTCGGCCAGGCATCCGGCGAGGGTGAACAGCCCGCGCGCCGCCCCGGCCACCCGCACGGCGCCCCCGGCGGCGAAGGGCTCCGCGGGGCGGAAGGCCGCGAGGTGGTCGTCGTAGGCGAGGGCGCCGCCGGCCTGGCCGAACAGGTGGACCACGGGGTTCCAGCCGCCGGAGACCAGCAGCAGGTCGGCCTCGACCTCGCGGGCGCCGACCCGCACGGCGCGCACGCCGCCGTCGCCGCCGGGGCCGTCCGCGCCGAGCGCTCCCGTGACCAGCCCGCCCTCCCGCGCGTCGGCGATCTCGGCGATCTCCACGCCGGCCGCCGCGAGGTCGCGGGCCGCGTCGTGGCCGCTGTCACCGCAGGTGAAGACCACCGCGCGGCGGCCGGGCAGCACGCCGTACCGGTTGGCGTACGCGCGGGCGGCCGAGGCGAGCATGACGCCGGGCAGATCGTTGCCGTGGAAGGCGACCGACCGTTCGTGCGCGCCGGTGGCCAGCACGACTCTGCGGGCCCGGATGCGCCAGACCCGTTCCCGCGTGACCGCCTCCTCGCCGCGGCGCTCGACGGCGACCAGGTAGGTGTGGTCGTAGTAGCCGAGGACGCTGGTGCGGGACAGCACGCGCACGTCCGGCAGGGCACGCAGTTCCCCGGCGACGGCCCGCGCCCACGCGGCGCCGGGACGGCCCTCCACGGCGCCGCCGGTGTCGGCGAGGGTGCCCCCGGGCTCGGGGCGGTCGTCGGCGAGGACGACGCGGGCGCCGGTGGCCGCGGCGGCCCGCGCCGCGGCGAGCCCGGCGGGTCCGGCGCCCACCACCAGGACGTCGCAGTGGGCGTGGGTGGCGTCGTAGCGCGCGGTGTCCGGTTCGGCGGACAGCCGTCCACGTCCGGCCAGGCCGGAGGCGGCCATGCCGTCGAGCAGCGGGATCGTGGTGGCCTGCACCATGGGCTCGGAGTAGGGCCGGTCGATCTGGACGACCGCGCTGGGCTCCTCGGTCCAGGAGCCGAACACCCCGCGCGGGCGGCCGAGGGTGACGCTGGTGGCCACCCGGCGCACTCCGGCGGCGAGCAACGCCGAGGCCAGCGTGTCGCCCCGGCGGCCTTCGTAGGGCCGGCCGTCGAAGGTGAACCGCAGCGCCTCCCCCGCGTGCCCGTCCCTGCGCCGCCCGGTCATCGCCCGCCTCCCGGAACGGAGGCGTCGGCGGAAGTGGGGTCGCCACCGGGGGTGGGATCGCCGCCGCCGAGGATCTCGTCGGTCGCGGTGTCCCTGGTGAGGCCGAACCAGCGGCGGCAGCCGGCGGCGTGGTGCCAGCGCTCCCGGAACGGGCCCTCGGGGTTGTCGCGGAAGAACAGGTAGCGCGCCCACTCCTCGTCGGTGAGCGCCGCGGGGTCGCCGGGGTAGGCGACGCCGGCCTGCCCGCCGTACCGGAACTCGGCCTCGTCGCGCGGCCCGCACCACGGGCAGGGGATCAGCAGCATCGGGAAAGGGCGCTCCTTCAGTGGGCCACGGCGGCGGCGCCGTGCTCGTCCACGAGCGCGCCTGTGGTGAATCGTGCGAGGTCGAAGGGCGCGTTGAGCGGGTGCGGCTCGTCGCGGGCGATGGTGTGCGCGTAGCACCAGCCGACGCCGGGCGTCGCCTTGAAGCCGCCGGTGCCCCAGCCGCAGTTGACGTACAGGCCGCCGACCGGGGTGAGCCCGACGATCGGCGAGGCGTCGGGGCTGACGTCGACCACTCCGCCCCAGGTGCGCAGGACGTGCGCCCTGGCGAAGATCGGGAACAGTTCGAGCGCGGCGGCCATCTGCCGTTCGATGATGTGGAAGGCGCCGCGCCTGCGGTAGGAGTTGGGCGCGTCGATGCCGGCGCCCATGACCAGCTCGCCCTTGTGGGCCTGGCTGACGTAGACGTGGACGGCGTTGGACATGACGACCGTCGGGTGCACCGGTTCGAGCAGTTCGGAGACCAGCGCCTGCAGGGTGTGGCTCTGCACCGGCAGCCGCACCCCGGCCAGGCCCGCGACGACCGAGGAGTGGCCGGCCGCGCTGAGCGCCACCCGGCCCGCCGCGACCCGCCCGCGGGTGGTCCGGACGGCTTGGACGCGTCCGCCGGCGACCTCGATGCCGGTGACCTCGCAGTGCTCGATGAAGTGGACGCCCATCGCGGAGGCGGCGCGGGCGTAGCCCCAGGCGACGTGGTCGTGCTTGGCGATGCCGCCCCGGGGCTGGTAGGTGGCGCCGAGCACCGGGTAGCGGGCGTCGGGCCGGACCTCGACGATGGGGCAGATCTCCTTGACCCGCTCGGGGCCGAGCCATTCGGCGTCCACGCCGTTCAGCCGGTTGGCGTTGACGCGGCGCACGCCGTCGCGCACGTCCTGGGCGCTGTGGGCGAGGTTGAGCACGCCGCGCTGGCTGAACATCAGCCGGTAGCCGAGCTCTTCCTCCAGCCCCTCCCACAGCTTGAGCGCGTGCTCGTAGATGCCGGCGCTCTGGTCCCACAGGTAGTTGGAGCGGATGATCGTGGTGTTGCGCGCCATGTTGCCGCCGGCCAGCCAGCCCCGCTCAAGGACGGCCACGTTGGTGATGCCGTGGTTTCTGGCCAGGTAGTAGGCGGTGGCGATGCCGTGCCCGCCGCCGCCGACGATGACGACGTCGTAGGACCGGTCGGGCTCGTCGGGGCCGCGCCAGAGGGCGGCGCCGTCTCCGGGACCGGCCAGGCGGTCGGGGTCGGTCATGGTCCTCCCGTGCGGGGTCACGCGCGCAGCCGTTTCATCGCGGGGTCGAACAGCGGCTCCCGCGCGACGACGGCCGGGACGCGCCTGCCGAAGTAGCCGATGTGCACCTGCCGGCCGGGGACGGCCAGCTCGGCCGGCAGCCACGCGTAGGCGACGGCCTTGCCGACGGTGTACCCGTAGGCGGCGCTGGTGACGTACCCCACGCAGGAGTCGCCGTCGTACACCGGCTCCTTGCCCATCACCACGTCGGCGGGGTCGTCGGAGGTAAGGCAGGTGAGGCGGCGCCGCACCGACGCCTCCCGCTCGGCGAGCGCGCTCTTGCCGATGAACCCGGGCTTGCGGGTCTTGACGGCGAAGCCGAGCCCGGCCTCGTACGGGTCGTGCTCGTAGGTCATGTCGGTGCCGAAGGAGCGGTAGCCCTTCTCCAGGCGCAGGCTGGTGAAGGCTCCGCGTCCGCCGGCGACGACGCCGTGCGCCCGCCCGGCCTCCCACAGCGTGTCCCACAGCTTCTGGCCCATGTCGGCCGTGGTGTAGAGCTCCCAGCCCAGCTCGCCGATGTAGGACAGGCGCAGCGCGGTGACCGGCACGGCGCCGATATAGGCGCGCTTGGCGCGGAAGTAGCCGAAGCCCTCGGCGGAGAAGTCGGCGGTGGTGAGCGGCGCGACGACGTCGCGGGCGAGCGGCCCCCAGACGCCGACGCAGCACGTGCCGGGGGTGATGTCCCTGACGGTGACCGAGCCGTCGGCGGGCAGGTGGCGGTGGAGCCAGTCGAGGTCGAGGTTGCCGTTGGCGCCGACCTGGAACAGCTCGCGGCCGAGCCGGGCGACGGTGATGTCGCTGCGGATGCCGCCGTCGTGGTCCAGCAGCAGGCAGTAGGTGACGGTGCCCACCGCCTTGTCGACCTCGCCGGTGGACAGGCGGGTGAGGAACGCCGCGGCGCCGCGGCCGGTGACCTCCAGCCGTTTGAGCGCGGTCATGTCGTACAGCGCGACGCCCTGCCGGGACGCCAGGGCCTCGGCGCCCACGATCGGGGACCAGTAGCGGGCCGCCCAGTCGCCGGGCCTCGGGATGTCGCCGACCCCGGCCAGCGCGGCGTTGGCGGCGTACCACTGCGGGCGCTCCCACCCCGCGGCCTCCAGCGGGACCGCGCCCAGCTCGCGCTGCCGCGCGTGGAAGGGGCTGACCCGCAGCGGGCGCAGGTTCTCCGGCGGCTGGAGGGGGTGGATGATGTCGTACACCTCGACGAAGTTCTGGCAGTCGCGGGTGAGGACGTACTCGGGCGCCAGCTGGTGCGGCTCGAACCGGTTGACGTCGCACTCGTGCAGGTCGAACGACGAGCAGTGCCCGTCGACCAGCCATTCGGCCATGGCGCGGGCCACGCCCGCCGAGTGGGTGACCCACACGGCCTCGGCCACCCAGAAGCCTTTGACCTCGGCCGACTCGCCGAGCAGCGGCATGTTGTCGGTGGTGAAGGAGAACAGCCCGTTGATGCCCCGCTCGATCTCGGCCTCGCGGGTCGCGGGCAGCAGCGCGCGGGTCTCCTCCCACGCCGGGGCGAAGTCGGCGGGGGTGAAGGGGGTCACCGAGGGCATGGCCCCGGTGGCGGCGGCCAGGATGTCCTCGGGGCGCACGGGCATCGGGCGGTGGCCGTAGTAGCCGACGGCCAGCCGGTCGTGCCGCTCGCGGTAGTACAGGTCGGCGTCCTGGTGGCGCAGGATCGGGCGGGTCGCCTCCCTGGACGGCCGGTCCACCTCGCTCGCGGCGAGGGCGGGGACCGGGCCGGTCCAGGCGAGCTGGTGGGCGAGCGGGGTGAGCGGCAGCGTCATGCCTGCCATGGCGGCCACCTTGGGGCCCCAGATGCCCGCGCAGCACACGACGACGTCGGCGGGGATCTCGCCCCGGTCGGTGAGCACGGCGCTCACCCGGCCGTCCTCGGCGCGCACGTCGAGCGCCTCGTGCCGGTCCAGGACGCGCACGCCGCGCTCGCGGGCGCGGGCGAGCTGCGCCTCGACGGCGGGGACGGCCTTGGCGATGCCGTCGGTCGGGACGTACAGGCCGCCCAGCACCCGGCCGGGGTCGAGCAGCGAGTGGCGCCGCAGGCACTCCTCGGGGGTGAGCAGGCGGGCTTCGAGACCCCAGGAGGCGGCCCAGCCGTGCCGCCTGCGCAGGTCGGCGAGGCGTTCGGGGGTGGTGGCCACCTCCAGCCCCCCGACCTGGAGGAAGCAGCCGAGCGCCAGCAGCTTCTCGACGGTGTAGCGGGCCATCTCGGTCATGGTCTTGGACGGGTTGGTCTGGAACACCAGGCCGGGCGCGTGGGAGCTGGACCCGCCGGCGGCCGGGAGCGCTCCCTGGTCGACCACGGTGATGTCGTCCCAGCCGCGCGTGGACAGCTCGTCGGCCAGGGCCGCGCCCACCACACCGGCTCCGATGACCACGACCCGCGGGCCTGCCATACGCCGCTCCTCTGTTGCGCATGCCGAGATCGAATGCGCCTTCCGCAACAAGCGTGACCGGCGGCCCGGGGGGTGTCAAGAGCGGGTCAGCCGGTCGGCAGCCAGGCCTTCACCTTGGCGGGGTTGTCGGCGACCCACTTCTTCGCGGCGTCCTCGGCGGACATCTTGTCCTCGGAGATGTACTTGGCCACGAGGTTCTGGTCGTCGTTGGTCCAGGTGAAGTTCTTCACCAGCTCGTAGGCCGGGCCGCCCGAGTCGGCGAACCTCTTGCTCACGATCTTGTCGAGCTCGTACGGCGGGTAGTCGCAGGCCACCTTGGCGGCGTCGGCGTCGCAGCCGTCGGTGTAGGGCGGCAGGTTCACCTTGACGAGCTTGACCTCCGACAGGAACCACTGCGGCTCGTAGAAGTAGCCGAGCATGGGCTTCTGCTGCGCCTCGGCCTGCCGGAACCCGGTGATGAGCGCCGCCTCGCTGCCCGCGTAGACGACCTTGTAGTTCAGATGCAGGTTCTTCACCAGCGCGGCGTCGTTGGTCACGAACGAGGGGTCGCCGTCGAGCAGCTGCCCCTTGCCGCCGGACTCCGAGGTCGTGAACAGGCCGGCGTACTTGTCCAGGTTCTTGTAGTCGGTGATGCCGGGATACTTCTGGGCCATCCACGGCGGCACGTACCAGCCGATGGCGCCCTTGTTGCCGGTCGGGCCGGCCTCGACGGCGACCTTCTGGTCCTCGATGTACTTCTTCTTCAGGTCGTCGTGGCCCCAGTTCTCCACGATCGCGTCGACCTCGCCGGTCGCGAAGCCCTGCCAGGCGACCTCCTCCTTGAGGTCCTTCTTGGTGACCTGGCAGCCGAGCTCCTTCTCGGCCACGTAGGCGATCACGGCCGCGTTGGCCTCGTACCCGACCCAGGGGTTGATCGCGAGGTTGACGGCGCCGCACGCCTCCTTCGCCGGGGCCGCGGCGTTCCCCGAGGCCGCCGGTGCCTCGCCGACCTTCGCCCCGCCGCACGCGGAGACGAGCAGGCCGGCCGCCGCCAGCAGCAGGGCCGCCCTCGGCCGCCCGGATCCGCAAACCGAAACACTCACCAGGGTCCTCCTGATCGCAGGGCCGCGCGGAGCGGCCGTCGTGCACCCGTGACGGGCGGCTGGTGAACTCCCCGACGCCGCGACCCCTTGGTGATCGCGGCGAGCATGGTGCCGAGCACGACGATGGCCAGGCCCGCGGCCAGGCCCTTGCCGCGCAGCTGGAGCTGCGAGAACCCCGACACGACGTCGTAGCCGAGCGCGCCCGCGCCGACCAGGCCGCCGACCACGACCATGGCCAGGACGTAGCACAGGCCCTGGCTCGCGGCCAGGGCGACCGCGCCGCGCGCCATCGGCACCTGCACCTTGGAGATGATCTGCCACGTGCTCGACCCGGCGGCCGTCGCGGCCTCCACCGCCCCGGCGGGCACGCCCCGGACGCCGTCGGCGACCAGCTTGATCGCCACGGGCGCGGCGTACACCACCGCGGCGATGATCGCCGTGAACCGGGTCGCGCCGAACAGCCCGAGGATCGGCACCAGGTACACGAACGCGGGCATGGTCTGGCCGGCGTCCAGCAGCGGTCGCATCACCCGGTCGGCGCGGTCGTCCCGGCCGATCCACACGCCCACCACGACGCCCAGCGCCATCACCAGCACGGTGGCGACCAGCGTGGAGGCCAGCGTCACCATCGCGTCCTGCCACAGGCCGAGCGCCACCAGCAGGGCCAGGCAGGCGGCGCACACGAGCGCGACGCGCGGGGTGGCGACCACCAGCGCGACCGCGGTGACCACCAGCAGCACCAGCCACCACGGCGACCCGGTGAGCACCGCCTCGAACGGGTTCAGCAGGCTGTAGGTGATCAGGTTCTTCAGGCCGTTGGTGGAGGCGTACAGGTCGGCCTGCGCCCACCGGCCGGCGGCGTCGGCGCCCCGGCGGACGTAGGAGCCGAGGTCGGCCTCGCCGGGGAACTCCGCCGCCCACACGTAGACGTGCGAGAGGTAGACCAGCACGGCGGTGACGGCGAGGACGGCCGCCACCTGGAGCCTGCGCCACAGCGGCCGGCGGGCGCGCCCGGCGCGGCGGGCCGCCTCGACGCGGCGCCCGGCCGCCGAGACGCCGCGGTCCAGCACGATGGCCATGACCACGATGGCCAGGCCGGCGTTGAACGACGTGCCGACGTCCAGCGTCTCCAGCGCCTTGAGCACCGTCTTGCCCAGGCCCGGCGCGTCGATGAGCGCGGCGATCGTGACCATGGACAGCGCGGCCATGACGGTCTGGTTGACCCCGACGATGATGGTGCGCTTGGCCAGCGGCAGCCGCACCTTGGCCAGCAGCTGCCAGGGCGTCGAGCCGAGCGAGACACCGGCCTCGACGCTCTCGCGGGGGACCTGCCTGATCGCGTGCGAGGTGATCCTGATCGCCGGCGGGATCGCGTAGATCATCGTGGCCACGGTGGCGCTGGCCGGCCCGATCAGGAAGAACAGCGTCAGCGGCGCCAGGTACACGAAGGTCGGCATGGTCTGCATGAAGTCCAGTACCGGGGTGACCAGGCGGTCGAACCGGTCGCTCAGCCCGGCCCAGACGCCGAGGGGGATGCCCGCGGCCAGCGACAGCAGGACGGCGGCCAGCGTCAGCGCCAGCGTGTCCATGCTCTCCTCCCACAGGCCGAGCAGCCCGAAGGAGACGAACCCGGCGACGGTCAGCGCCGCCACCCGGAGGTTGCCGTAGAGCAGGGTGAGCGCCCCGGCGATGCCGGTGACGCCGAGCCAGCCGACCACCGGCACCGGGCGGCCGAAGGAGGGCCGGCTGATCAGCGCCTGGACGAAGGTGACCAGCTCGTCGATGAACAGCCGCACGTAGTTGACGAAGTAGAGGAACAGCGGGCTCTCGTTGCGGCCGTTGTCGACGGCCTCGGCGATCCGGCCGATGCGCACGTGCAGCGGGGTGAGCTCGGCGCCGTCCAGCGGGAGGGTGGCCTGCCCGCGGAAGGCGGCCCACAGCGCCACCCAGGCGGCCAGGATGCCGAGCAGCAGGTACGGCCGGGACCACGCCGGCCGGCGGCGGGGCGCCGTGGTCGCGGTCATCGCGCGGTCACCTCGCCGGCGCTCATCCGGCGATCACCTCCAGCATCTCGGCGCCGCCGACCAGGCCGAGCAGCGCCCCGTCCTGGACGACCCGCACGGGCCGGTCGGCGCGCAGGACGGTGCGCACGGCGTCCTTGATGACGACGTCCGGCCCGAGCTCGGGGCCGTCCAGCGCGTCGCCGTCCTCGGGCGGGCGCATGATCCAGCGCAGGGTGAGCACGTCGGCGCGGGACACGTCCCGCACGAACTCGCGGACGTAGTCGTCGGCGGGCGCCCCGACCACCTCGTCCGGGGTGCCGATCTGGACGATCTCGCCGTCGCGCATGACCAGGATGCGGTCGCCGAGCTTGAGCGCCTCGCTCAGGTCGTGGGTGATGAAGATCATCGTCTTGCCGACCTCGCGGTGCAGGCGGACGACCTCGTTCTGCATGTCGCGGCGGATCAGCGGGTCGAGGGCCGAGAACGGCTCGTCGAAGAACAGCACCTCGGGGTCCACCGCGAGGGCGCGGGCCAGGCCGACGCGCTGTTGCATGCCGCCGGAGAGCTGGTCGGGGTAGGACTCGCCGTACCCGGCCAGCCCTACCAGGTCGAGCATCCGCGTCGCGCGCGCGTAGCGCCCCTGCCTGCCCTGGCCCTGGATCTCCAGGCCGTAGGCGATGTTGTCCAGCACCCGCCGGTGCGGCAGCAGGCCGAAGTGCTGGAACACCATGGCGAACCGGTGGCGGCGCAGCTCGCGCAGCTCCCGGTCGCCGGCCTTGCGGATGTCCCGCCCGTCCAGCAACACCTCGCCGGCGGTCGGCTCGACCAGCCGGGTCAGGCAGCGCACCAGCGTCGACTTGCCCGAGCCGGACAGGCCCATGACGACGAAGACCTCGCCGCGCCGCACGGAGAAGGAGACGTCGCGCACCGCGGCAACGCAGCCGGTGCGCTCCTTGAGCTCGGCCCGCGACAGCTCGGCGAGCGGCGTGCCCGCCACCCGGCCGGCCCGCGGGCCGAAGACCTTCCACAGGCCGCGCACGTCGAGGGTCACCGCCTCCGGGGGCGGAGAGGGCTCGGCCTGCGACGTCGCGGTCATGGTCACCTCGCGGTTCGAGGGGCGGGGGCCGGCTTCCGGGGACGGACGGCGGAACAGGGCTCCGGCACGGACCTCTCCGTTCGCGTATCTGGTTGCGTATCGCGCATCAGAATGCTCAACGAGGAACAGATCGTCCCTCCCGTACGCTCCCCGGTCAAGGCTTGCCGCGTTTCGCTTGGCGACCGGAAAACGCACCTCCACCCGGCCGCGCGCGTGAGTTCCGGCCCGGCGCTGGTCACCCGGCCCTGGTCACCCGGCGCTGGTCACCCGGCGCTGGTCATCGGGCCCTGGTCATCGGGCCCTGGTCATCCGACGCCCGTCATCGGGCCCTGGTCATCCGGACGGAGCGGGCGCGGGGCCGGGCGGCGCGCCGGCGCGGCCGGGGTGCCGGTAGAACTCCACCCGCTCCGGCGGCAGGGGCGTGTTGCCGAGCACGAGGTCGGCGGCCTTCTCGGCGACCATCATGACCGGCGCGTAGATGTTGCCGTTGGTCACGTACGGCATCACCGAGGCGTCCACGACCCGCAGTCCTTCCAGGCCGTGCACCCGCATGCTCAGCGGGTCCACCACGGCGCCCTCCCCGTCGCCCATGCGGGCGGTGCAGGAGGGATGCAGGGCGGTCTCGGCGTCGCGGGCGACCCAGTCGAGGATCTCCTGGTCGGTGCGCACGGACGGCCCCGGCGACAGCTCGCCCGCGTTGAACTCCTCCATGGCCGGCTGGTTGAGGATGTCCCTGGCCACCCGGACGGCCTCGACCCACTCACGGCGGTCCTGGCCGGTGGACAGGTAGTTGAAGCGCAGGGCCGGCCGCACCCGGGGGTCGGGGCTCTTGATCTTCACCGAGCCGCGCGCGTCGGAGTACATGGGCCCGATGTGCACCTGGTAGCCGTGGCCGCCGGCCGGGGCCGAGCCGTCGTAGCGCACCGCGACCGGCAGGAAGTGGAACATCAGGTTGGGGTAGGCCACCTCGTCGTTGCCCCGGACGAAGCCGCCCGCCTCGAAGTGGTTGGTGGCGCCCGGTCCGCTGCGCAGGAACAGCCACCGCGCGCCGATCCACGGCCGGTTGCGCCACTTCATCGCCGGCTGCATCGACACCGGCCGCCGGCAGCCGTACTGGACGTAGACCTCCAGGTGGTCCTGGAGGTTCTCCCCCACGCCGGGCAGGTCGTGGACGGGCCGCACGCCCGCGGCCCGCAGTTCGCCGGCGTCGCCCACACCGGAGAGCTGGAGCAACTGCGGGGTGTTGATGGCGCCGCCGCACAGGATCACCTCGCCGGCCCGCACGGTGCGCCCGTCGCACTCCACGCCGACCGCGCGCCCGCCCTCGAACAGCACGCGGGTGACCAGCGCCCGGGTCCTGACCGTCAGGTTGGGGCGCCGTTTCACCGGGTGCAGGTACGCCCGCGCGGCCGACAGGCGGCGCCCGCGGCGGATGTTCCGGTCGAACGGCGCGAAGCCCTCCTGGCGGTAGCCGTTCACGTCGTCGGTGAGCGGGTACCCGGCCTGCCGCACGGCCTCGAAGAAGGCGGTGAACAGCGGGCCGTCCGCCGGGCCGCGCTCCAGCGCCAACGGCCCGTCATGGCCGCGGAAGGCCGTGCCGGGGTCGGCGGTGCAGTTCTCCATGCGCTTGAAGTAGGGCAGGCAGTGGGCGTGGTCCCAGGTCTCCATTCCGGGGTCGGCCGCCCAGCGCTCGTAGTCCAGTGGGTTGCCGCGCTGGAAGATCATGCCGTTGATGCTGCTCGACCCGCCCAGCACCTTGCCGCGCGCGTGGTAGACGCGGCGGCCGTTCAGGTGGGGCTCGGGCTCGGACTCGTACTTCCAGTCGTAGAACCGGCTGCCGATGGGGAACATCAGCGCGGCGGGCATGTGGATGAAGACGTCCCAGGGGAAGTCGGAGCGTCCGGCTTCCAGGACCAGCACCCGGACGGACGGGTCGGCGGACAGCCGGTTCGCGAGAACGCATCCGGCCGAGCCACCACCGACGATGACGAAGTCGTACATGTAAGCCCTCGTCTCGCTCTCAGCGCCAATATCCCGGCATATGCGGAGAAATGGCGCGCGTTGCGTTGTAGCGATTGACGCACAAGGTTGCGGCCTGCGCAACCATCGTCGGGCGGCGGCGTAAATGGACGGCGGTACGCCGACCCCCTACAGTCCGGGGCTATGGGCAACGAATCCTCGGCCGGTGTGCAGTCGGTCGACCGGGCCATCAGCGTGCTGGAGATCCTCTCCCAGCGCGGCGAGGCCGGCGTCAGCGAGATCGCCGCCGAGATCGGTGTCCACAAGTCCACCGCCTTCCGGCTGCTCGGCGCCCTGGAGGCCAGGAACCTCGTCGAACAGGCCGAGGACCGCGGCAAGTACCGCCTGAGCTTCGGCGTCATCCGCCTGGCCGGCGGCGTCGCCTCCCGGCTCGACCTCACCCAGCAGGGACGCCCCGTCTGCCGCCGCCTGGCCGAGGAGATCGGCGAGACCGTCAACATCGCCGTCGTGCGCTCCCACTACGCGGTCAACCTCGACCAGGTGCGCGGCCCGTCGGCGGTCACCGCCTACAACTGGGTCGGCCAGCTCACCCCCCTGCACGCCACCTCCAGCGGCAAGATGCTGCTCGCCCACCTCGACCAGCGCCACCGCGACCGGCTGCTGGCGGCGGCGGGCCTGGCCCGCTACACCCCCGCCACCATCACCTCGGCCGACGAGCTGCTGCCCCAGCTCGCCGAGGCCAGGACGCGCGGGTACGCCGTCACCGTGGAGGAGTACGAGATCGGGCTGAACGCCATGGCCGCCGCCGTCCGGTCCTATGACGGGGAGGTCGTGGCGGCGGTCAGCGCGTCCGGGCCCGCCTACCGCTTCAGCGAGGAGCGCATGCACGAGGTGGCCCCGGTGCTGGTCGGCGGCGCGGCCGACATCAGCCACCGGCTCGGCTTCTCCGGCTGACCCGGGCCGGCCCCGCTCGGCTCGTCCGGCGACGCGGCCAGCATCGGCATCTTCAGGCGCCCCGGGCCGGACCTACCCGGCGGGCCGGCCCGGCGGCTCGAGGCGCCCGGCGACCCACTGGTGGAACTCGGCGATGTGGTGCTCGCTCGGCACCAGGACGCCGCCGCGCGCGTAGGCCCGCGAGCCCATCGCCGGCTGGCAGCGCTCGCACGCGTCGAAGTCCTGCACGTTGACCTTGTGGAACAGCTCGACCGACGGCCCGATGTCCCGGCCGCCGGCCACGACCTCCGGCAGGAACAGCCAGTCGCACTCCACCACCGTGCGGTCGGCGGCCAGCGGGAACATGCGGTGCACGATGGCGTGGTCGGGGACGAGGTTGACGAACACCTGCGGCCTGATGGTGATCGCGTAGTAGCGGCGGTCCTGCTCCCGGCTCACCGTCGGGATGCGGTCGACCCCCGGCGAGCCGTCCACCGTGAACCCCTCGACGCCGCCGCCGAACGCGGCGCCGTGGCCCACGAAGTACTGGGCGGCGTACCCGTCGGCGAACTCCGGCAGCACCGCGGTCAGCTCGGGGTGGATGGTCGCGCAGTGGTAGCACTCCATGAAGTTCTCGACGATGAGCTTCCAGTTGGCCCGGACGTCGTAGACGATCCTGCGGCCGACCTTCAGCTTCTCCACCCCGTAGTTCTCGATCGAGGCCAGGTCGCCGAGCCGGGTCACCACCGCGCCGAGGACGTCCTGCTCGAAGGAGGGCGGCTCGTCGGCCAGGCACACCCACACGTATCCGAGCCATTCGCGCACGTGCGCCGTGACCAGACCGTACTCGACGCGGTCGATGTCGGGCATCGTGCTGAGGTTCGGGGCGGCGATCAACGTGCCGTCCAGATCGTAGGCCCAGGCGTGGTAGGGGCACTGGAAGGCCCGGCGGACCCGGCCGGACTCCTCGGTGCACAGCCGGGCGCCGCGGTGCCGGCAGACGTTGAGGAACGCGCGCGCCGATCCGTCCGCGGCGCGGCTGACGATGACGCTCTCGCGCCCCACCTGCACCGTGCGGAAGGCCCCGGGCCCGTCCAGGTCGTCGGCGCGGGCCGCGCAGAACCACATCGTCTCGAAGATCCGGCGCTGCTCCAGGGCGAAGACGTCCTGGTCGGTGTAGAAGCGGCCGGGCAGGGTGGCCAGCAGGCTGGGGGTGGTCACGCGCCGCTCCCCGTCCGCCGGGCCGCTGCCGGCGCGTCGATGTCGAGCCGGTGGGCCTCGCCCCGCGACGGCGCCGCGAGGGGGCAGGCGGGAATCACCGCGGTCACCCCTGAAGTTGATGATGACGGAACGGAACTCGCTATGCGCAACAGACTGCGTCCCAGGTGAGCCGCTGTCAATACGCCCGGCGACGCCTGCGCCGCGCCCGCGTCTCACCTTGGGTGCCCCCCGGCGGGTCACCCTGTGTGACGCCCGGCGGGCCTCGCGCGGCCGGAGTCCAGGCGCGCGCCCCTTGCTTCGGAGCCACCTTCCTGTTACCCAGGCCCGCCCGCCGCGCCCGTCGATCAGGTGCCCGCCGCGACGCGCCATCCGGGAAGATGGCCCTCATGCGGCTCGAATGGCAGCTTTGGAGATATGTCGTAGTAGCCACACTTGTATTGCTGCCTGCCGCCGTCGCCGCGGCTCACCTGCTCGCCCGCGGGCGGGCGCGTCAGGGGCATCCCCACCCCGCGCGGACGGCCTACGCCGATGTGTTCATCGTCGCCGGGACCCTCCCCTGGGTGTGGATGATCCTCACCCCTGGCACCGCTCCGGGCGTCAGCCTGGTGCCGCTGCGCGATCTCGCCGAGCTGGCGCGCGGGCCGTTCGGAGCGATGTTCGCGCAGGTCGGCGGCAATCTGCTGGTGTTCGCCGCGCTCGGCGCCCTGCTGCCGATCCGCTCGGCGCGCTTCGCCCCCCTCTGGCGGATCGGCCTGCTCGCCGCCGCGCTGTCGCTCACCGTCGAGGCGCTGCAGTACGGCCTGCGCCTCGGCCGGGTCTCCTCCGCCGACGACGTCCTGCTCAACACCGCGGGCGCCGTGCTGGCCGCGCTGGCGACGCGGCCGTGGCGGGCCGGTCGGACGGCGGCCGGGACCGGTCCACGGTAAACGAGGCACGAAAGACCCCGGAGATCACCACACGGGCACGATCCGCTCAAAAGAAGCACGGGACCAACCTGAGTATCTGTGCGATCGTGGACAAGGCGGGGCAAGTTCTCTGGAGACGCGGACCGCGTTGGTGACTGAGGGTGATAGAGCGTGATGCAATCCCCGGTACCTCACGACCCCCCGATCTATCGCCGCATCGCCGATCGCCTGCGCCAGGCGATCCAGGCGGGCGAGTTGCGCGATGGGGATCGCCTACCGGGCGAGAACGCCCTCATGGCCGAGTACGGCATCGCCCGCGCGACGGCACGGCAGGCGCTGTCGGTGCTCATCAACGAGGGCGTGGCCGTGCCGCGCCGGGGCTCGGGGGTGTACGTGCGGCAGTTCCGGCCGATCCGCAGGCACGGCTCGCGCCGGCTGTCCCGCGAGCAATGGGGGACGGGCCGTGCCATCTGGGACGGCGACGCCGGCGGCCGGCCGTACGCGGTGGACGATCTGCTGGTCGCCCGTGAGACGGCGGACGAGGACGCCGCGCGGGCGCTCGGCTGCGACGAGGTCTGGGTGCGGCGACGGCGCTACTCCGTCGACGGCCGGCCGGTGCAGCTCGCGGCCTCCTGCTTTCCGGCCGAGCTGGTCGCCGGGTCGGCGATCACGGAGCCGGACACCGGCCCGGGCGGGGTCTACGCGCGGCTGCGCGACCTCGGGCACGCGCCGGTGCACTTCACCGAGGAGGTGCGCGCCCGGATGCCCGCGCCGGAGGAGGCGGCCCGCCTCTCCCTGTCCGCCGGGACGCCGGTGATCGTCGTCTGCCGGACCGCGTTCGCCGCCGGAGGCGCGGCGGTGGAGCTCAACACCATGATCATGGACGCCGCGTCGTACGTACTTCAGTACGACTTCGACGCCTGAGTCAAGGGGAAATGTCAAGCGTTAGGTTGACCTGTCCCACCCGAACATTGATTTCTCTAGAGATGTCCCGCAACGTGAAGGGGAAAGGTACCGACCTGGCCCCTCGCCGCGGGAAGGGTGGACGGGATGTCGTTCGACCGGCACCTCGCCGAAATCGCCCGGGAGTTCCCCGACTGGACGATCTGGAGGAGCGACGCGGGAAGGTGGTGGGCCACCCGGCACCACCTGCTCACCGAACATGAACGCGACGCGGGTGGCGCGATGACCATCGACGCCGACGACCCCGCCGGCCTGCGCGAGCGCCTGCTCGAACAGCGCCGGCTCATCCCCGGCTTCGACCAGCGGTCCGGCCTCACCGGCGAGGCGGGACCGACGCGGGCCACCACCGGCCAGGGAGGGACCGGCGAGCCCGGCGCCTCCCCGGCGTGGGGATCAGGACCGCCCGGGGCCCCCGGCGAAGGGGACCCGGGCACGGCCGCCGGCGCCGCCGACCAGGAGAGCTGATCGGCGGGCGCCGGCATGAGGGAAGCGGAAACCTCCGACCCGATCGGGGGCGGAGGTTTCCGCCACCTCAGCGCTGGTGACGATCGGGGGCGGAGGTTTCGCCACCTCAGCGTTGGTGACCGCCGCCGGAGTGGACGTCGGAGTCCTCGAAGAAGCCCCGGATGCGGCCCTTCGGAGTCTCGTGGTCGTCGCCGCGCCGGGCGTCGTGCGCGTCATCGTCCCCCGCCACGACCTGGACGCTCTGCTGAGCGTCCCGGACGCCGCCGTCGGCGTCGAAGACCGGGCGCCCGAACACGGCGTCCTCCGGCTGATCGTCGCCGCGGTGCCCGGCGAGGCCGCCGCGCGGAGCGAAGGCGTCCTGCGGGCCCGAGTGCGACGCGAAGACGTCCCGCGGGCCCTGCTCGGCCGCCGGGCCCTGCTCGGCGCCCAGGCCGCCCTCGTCGCGCCCGTGACGCTCGTCGCCCTTGTCATGCTCGCCGGCACCCTCGGAGCCGTCCTGCGCGCTCTCGTGGCCCGCTGGGGCGTCCTCACCCTCGGCGGCGCCGCCCGGCCGCGCGGGGCCGTCGGGGCCGTCGGCGTCGTCCAGGACGACGCGGACCGCGTCGATCTCCTCGGCGGCCGGGGCCCCGCTCTGGTGGAGGTCCTCGGCCGAGCCCACCGACGGCGCGGGCGGCAGCACGGCGGCCTCGTCGATCAGCGGCCCCGCGTTCCCCTCGCGCCGCAACAGGTCGGTCAGCACCGAGCCCATCTCGTTGAGCCGGCGCATGACCTCGGTGTGGGTGTCGGTGAGGAAGGTCACCCTCGTGCCGGTGTGCTCGTCCAGCGACGCCGCCCGCTCGCGCGCGGCCTTCAGCGTGGCCTCGGACTCGGCCTTGGCCGAGCCGAGCGTGGCCTCGGCCTGGGCATTCGCCTCCGACACCAGCCGCTCGGCCTCGTGCTGCGCGGCGGTGAGCGCGCGGTCGGCCTCGGCCCGCGCGTTGCGCAGCGTCTCGTCGGACTCGGCGCGCGCGGCCCCCAGGGTCTCCTCGGCGTCCGACCCTGCCTGGGCCAGCAGCCGCTCGGCGGCGTTGGTGGCCTCGGCCACCCGGCGCTCGGCCTCGGCCTGGGCGGCGGTGAGGATGCGCTCGGCCTCGGCCGCGGCCTCCTCGCGCACCTTGGCGGCCTCGGTGTCGGCCGTCTCGCGCTTGGAGATCGCCTCCTCCTCGGCGAGCTTGAGGATCTGGCTCAGCCGCTGGCCGAGCTCGTCGTAGTCCTGCGGGGCCTCGGCCAGGCGGCGGCGGGCCTCGGCGAGCTCGACGCGGCCCTGCTCGGCCTGATCGATGGCGCGTGCCAGCCGTTCCTCCAGGTCACGAATCTGGTTGCGCGTTCGGACCATGTGATCGTGCACCTGGCGGCGGCTGTATCCACGCATCACCACCTCGAAGCCGAGGTCCTCGTGCATCATGTCGGGGAAGCTGTCGTGCTGGTTCGTCATGGCTGAGCCCTGGGGGTCTTGAATCGAGTGGGGGTCGTGCTTCGGTCACGTCACGTCAGGACACGACTTTCCTGCCATCTGCCCAAGTCCGCAACCCGAACGCCTGACCTGTTGCGGTCTGATGAGCGCCTGTCGCCGGTAAGGCGGGAAACCGGACGAGCCGCACGTGAGATCATCGATGACATGAGCGAGCGGCCCCTCTCCGGTCCGGGGACCTCCCCGGCCGCGCCCTACATCGCGGCGCTCGGCGAGGCCGTGCCCGCCGTCCACCCCGAGGCCTACGTCGCCCCGACGGCCGTGGTGGTCGGCCGCGTGCGGCTCGGGCGGGGCACCAGCGTCTGGTACGGCTCGGTGCTGCGCGGCGACGCCGAGGCCATCGAGGTCGGCGACGAGTGCAACATCCAAGATCTGTGCTGCCTGCACGCCGACCCCGGCCTGCCCGCCGTGCTGGAGGACCGCGTGAGCCTCGGCCACCGCGCCGTCGTGCACGGCGCCCGCGTCGAGAGGGGCGCGCTGGTCGGCATCGGCGCGGTCGTGCTGAACGGCGCCACGATCGGCGCGGGCTCGCTGGTCGCGGCGGGCTGCGTGGTCACCCCCGGAAAGAAGATCCCCGCCGGGGTGCTGGTCGCCGGGGTGCCGGGGAAGATCGTGCGCGAGCTGACCGACGACGACCGGGCGGGCTTCGCCCGCACGCCCGACACCTACATGGCCAAGGCCGCCCGCCACCGCGCCGCCTCTCCTCTGCCCCCCGGAGCCTGAGCCGGCCTGGTCGTGCCGGGGGCGGACCGGGGTGCGACACCCGGGTCCCCGTGACCTGCCCCCAGTAGCATGGCGGCCGTGCAGTGGGACCCTTTCGAGGCGATCGAGCGGGATGTCCGCGCCATGGTCGCCGACCCGCGGTGGGCGGACGTCCCCGCACCCACGCAGGCGCAGGCGATGGCCGCGCGCCTGCTGCGCACCCCCGACGGCGCCTGCTGGCTGTTCGGGACGCACGCCCGCTGGCACCGCCACGACGCCCAGGACGGGCTGTGGCACCTGTCGGCCCCGCCCGCCGCCCCGCGCGTCCGCGCCGCCGCGACCCCGGCCCACCCGGCGCCGCCCGTTCCGCAGGACCTGCTGCCCTCCGCCGCCGACCTGGCCTTCGACCGCGGCTCCACGCAGGCGTTCGTCGGCCCCGACGTGCCGCGCGACATGACCGAGCGCATACGGGCTCTGCTGGACGTCGCCCGCGCGGCCAGGGAGGAGGAGGCCCCCTTCTCCACGGGGCCGCTGCGCGAGGTGTTCCACCCCGACGTCACGGCCCCGGTCGCCGCGATGTGGGGGACGATCATGTGGTGCGCGTACGCCCCCGCGTTCGACGGCAACGAGGTGCTGCTGTCGATGTTCGGGGAGTTCCTCTCCCGCCCGCTGCCGGGCGACGACTGGGTGCGCTGGCTGCCCGCGATGCCGCTCTCGGCGCTGACCGCCCTCTACATCGAGCGGCTGGCGCGCGGGGCGGGCGCGGCGGTGCGCGTGGCCGGGCAGCTCGCAGGCACCGCCCGCGTGCTGCTCGCCGACCCCCGCTTCGCGCCCCGCGCGGCCGCGCTGCTGGCGATGGTGGAGCCGCTGCGGGCGCGGCCGTGGCTGGACCACCCGGCGGGCGACGCCGAGGCGGCGCGGCGGGCGTGGCTCGCGCGCTGCCCGCCGCATCTCGGGGGCGCCCTTGAGGCGGAGTCCTCGCCCGGCCGGCACCTGCGCCACATGCTCTACGACCTGGTGGAGGCGCTGTCGTTCGTGGAGGTCCACGGCGCCGACCCGCGGGCGGTGGCCGCCTCGCTGCTCGCCGCGGACGTTCAGGCCGTAGCGCCGGGCGTGGCGCCACGGCTCTATCCGTGGCTGGATCCGGAGTTGCGGCGCGCCTTCCACGCGGCGCTCACCGATCCGGCTCACCCGTTGCGGGGTTGCTGGCCGCGGGACGGCGAGCCGCCCGCCCCGCTTCGTCCGCCCGACCGGGCCTCGGCCGCGGCTCTGCTGGGAGCCGGTTACGCCGCGGGGCTCGCCTGGTGCCGTGTCACCGGAACGGCCCCGCCGCCGCGCGGCTTCCCCACGTCCTCGGCCACGGTGACCTGCCTGATCCACGAGCGGGACGACCCGGCGCCCTCCGTCCCAGCGACCTCAGCGGAATGGATACGCCACTCCTGATCCCGCCGGCCAGATCTAAACGGTTTATAGGGTTATTTCCTGCTTACCTCGCGTATATCATTCCCCGCCCCCTGATCTGCGGATTTGACGGAATTGTGATCTCGGAACGGGGAAATGGTTCCACGGGGACACGGGCGGGTGTGACGAATGGTCCCGATGGGCCATGTCGTGGAAAGCCGCCCGGCCGTAACCTCGAAGAGGGTGTGGGCTGCGGAAGGAAGGACGACGCGGTGGGGCACGATTATCTGGACTCAAGGGTCCATGACCGTGTCGCGTTGGACGAGATCGCGCTCTACGCGGAGGTGCTCAGCGCCGTCGCTGTCAGCGAGCGAGAGCTGACGCTGGATGAGCTCGACAACGCGCTCGGGTTGCGGACTTCGGTGAGCCACTGAAGTAGCTCTCAGAACTGGTCCCGGACTCCCCCGGAGTTCGGGACGGTTTTGTGAGCGGGCCCCTCGAGCCCCCCTCACACGTCCCCCGCGGACTAGTCCACCCGGGCCGTGCGCCCACCCGCCGCACTAGCCTCACCCGTCCCGCGGACGGCCGCGTGGACGGCGCGCGGCGCCTCCGGCCGGGCTCCCCCACCCTGGACCGGGCGGCCCTTGCGCGGCGGCGCGTGCCGGTCGCCGGCCCGGCTAGGAGCGCACCAGCCGGGCGATGGCCGCCGACGCCTCCTTGACCTTCTCGTCGGCCTCGGGCCCCCCGGCGTCGATGGCGTCCCGCACGCAGTGCCCGATGTGGTCCTCCAGCAGCCCCAGCGCCACCGCCTGCAGAGCGCGCGTGGCCGCCGACACCTGGGTGAGGACGTCGATGCAGTAGGAGTCCTCCTCGACCATGCGCTGCAACCCGCGGATCTGGCCTTCGATGCGCCGGAGCCTGGTCAGATAGGCCTGCTTGTCACCGCTGTACCCATGCATACCGTCCACGATACCTGTTCGGGGTATGGCTCCCGCGCTGCTCAGACGCGGGCTCTCAGGCCCTCCACCAGCGACTCCCAGCGGGCGGCGATGGCCGGCGCGGCGTGCTCCGCGGCCGACTCGCGCGCCCCCGCCGCCAGCACCATGCGCCGGCGCTCGTCGTCGATCAGCGCCAGCAGCGCCGAGGCGTACGCGCCGATCTCGCCCTCGCCCGAGGGCACCAGCACGCTGTCGCGGCCGGGGGTCACGAACTCCCCGAACCCCCGGGCGCCCTCGAACCCCACCACCGGGACGCCGCAGGCGAGCGCCTCGATGACCGTCATGCCCGGCGTCTCGGCATGGGAGGTGACGGCCACGATGGACGCCTTGGCGAACTCCCCCTGCAGATCAGGGGTGGTGCCCATGAAGTACACGTTGTTGTGCAGGTTCAGCTCGCCGACCAGCGCCCGCAGCCGCTTCTCCTCGGGGCCGCCGCCGTACAGGCGCAGCCGCCAGTCGGGGCGCTTGTCGGCCACGATGGCGAACGCGCGGATGAGCCGGTCGAACGACTTTCCCGGCAGCCACCGCCCACCGGCCGAGACGATGCGGTTGTCCATGCGCGAGCGCGGCCAGGGCGCCGGCGGCAGCGCGTCGGGGACGACGAGCACCGGCGGATCGCCGGCGCCGTCCAGCAGGCGGATCATCTCTTCGCCGGTCGCCTCGGTGGAGGCCACCACGGCGTCCAGCTTGGGATAGAACCGCCGCACGGGCGCAGGCACCGCGGGGCGGCTCCACTCGCGGGCGATGCGCAGGGTCTCGCGGGGGACGTGCCGGGCGGCCTGGACGCTGAGGCCGGGCCTGGTGGTCACCAGCACATCGCCGCGCAGGCCGCGCAGAGTGCGCCACAGCGCCACCTCGGTGCGCATCTGGCCGCGGGGCAGCAGATGGCGCACCCCAGGGCGCGCGTCGATCAGCCAGCGCAGCGCGATGCGCGGGTCCACCGGGAAGAACGGCGCCTCGCGCACCCTGCGGACGCTGATGATCTCGACCTCGTGGCGGCCGGCCAGCTCGGTCGCGAGGTTGAGCACCGCGCGCGTGTCGCCGCGCATGCCGTACGCGGAGGGGACCAGAAAGCAGATCTTCACCCGCCCACCTCGAGACGGAGCTCGTCGTCCACGGTGTAGCACGGCCGGACCGGCACGCCGTCGACGCTGGTGTCGGGATACTGCACGCGGCGGCGCTTGCCGTCCACATCGTCGATGCGCGCCCCGAGCGGCAGCGGCGTCTCCAGCCCGTCCACCTCCAGGGACGGGGCCCACAGCCCCTCGTACTCGGGCGTGGCCGCGATCACGTCGCACAGCGACAGCGCCGCGTGGAAACGCACGCCCTGAACGGTGGCGGCGGCGGTCACGGCCGTGTCGGGGCCGGAGGTGCTGCGCAGGGCGAGGCGGGCGGTGCGGTGGGCGTCGTCGTCGTCGAAGCCGGTGTAGGCCAGCAGCCCGGTGACCTCGAAGCGGCCCTCGCGGAACCACACCGCGCGCACGTCGGCGACCGGCTCGGCGGGGGAGATCTTCAGCGCCAGGTAGCCGTTGAGGGTGCGGTAGGCGCGGTAGGCCATGGTGCGGCGGCTCAGCGCGTAGGCGTCCAGCCGGTCGAGCGAGAAGCCCGGATCGACGCAGTGCATGCGGGTGCGCCGGGCGGGCTCGCCGTCGCCGGGGCCGCCGTCGTGCTCGAGGTAGGTGTCCCACCGGCCGGGGGCCAGGCCGAGCGGGGTCAGCGACACCGCGACCGAGGCGTCGCGCGCCTCCGCTCCCGGCGTGCCGAGCACGACCTTGGCCTCGCTTCCGGTGCCCCGCTGGCGCAGGACGAGCCGCGTGCCCTCGGGGAGGGGGTGCTCGATGGACACGCGGAGGGAGAGGACGTCGGCCAAGGTGACCTCGGCATCGGTAACGACAACGCGCACCGTAGCCCCTCCCCGTCGATTGAGCCCCGCGCGTTGAGGTTACCGTGATTTCCCCGTTATGTGGAGAAAGGTTTTCCGGCCCCGCCTACCACCGGATGGGCAGGGCCGTTTCCGCAGGTCACGTCCCGGGTCGAGCGGCGTCAGGCCGTGACCGGCCGGCCCTTCACGGAGGTGACGAGGAGCTGCGCGACGTCGACCACCTCAAGGGACTCCTTGGCCTGGCCGTTGTTCTTCTTCTCGTTGATGGCGTCGCCCAGCATGACCAGGCAGAACGGGCACGCGGTCGAGACGGTGTCGGGGTCGGTGGTCAGCGCCTCGTCCACCCGCTCGGTGTTGATGCGCTTGCCGATGCGCTCCTCCATCCACATGCGCGCCCCGCCCGCGCCGCAGCAGAAGCCGCGGTCCTTGCAGCGGTGCATCTCCTGGGTCTGGACGCCCGGCACCTTGGCCATGATGTCGCGCGGCTGGGCGTACACCTTGTTGTGGCGGCCGAGGAAGCACGGGTCGTGGTAGGTGATCTTCTCCTCGATCGGGGTGATCGGGGTGAGCCTGCCCTCCTCGACCAGCTTGGCCAGCAACTGGGTGTGGTGCACCACCTCGAACATGCCGCCGAGCTGCGGGTATTCGTTGGCCAGGGTGTTGAAGCAGTGCGGGCAGGTGGCGACGATCTTCTTGACCCCGGCCTCGTTCAGCGTCTCGATGTTCTGCTGGGCGAGCATGTTGAACAGGAACTCCATGCCCAGGCGACGGGCCGGGTCGCCCGTGCAGGCCTCCATCGGGCCGAGTACGCCGAACTTCACCCCGGCGATGTGCAGCAGCTCGGCGACCGCCTTGGTGGTCTTCTTCGCGCGGTCCTCAAGGGCTCCGGCGCAGCCGACCCAGAAGAGGTACTCCAGGTCGTCGGGGACCTTCTCGTCGATGACCTGGACCTCGATGGGGTCGACCTCGCGCGCGGCCAGCTCCTCGATCCACTCGGCGCGCTTCATCTCGGACACGCCCCACGGGTTGCCCTTGTTCTCGAGGTTCTTGAGCATGACGCCCGCCTCGGAGGGGAAGCTCGACTCGATCATGACCTGGTAGCGGCGCATGTCCATGATGTGGTCGATGTGCTCGATGTCCACCGGGCACTGCTCGACGCACGCGCCGCAGTTGGTGCACGACCACAGCACGTCGGGGTGGATGACGCCCTCCTCGCCGACCAGCGGCTTGCCCGCCAGGGCCAGGACGTCCTCGGGCAGGTTCGCCCGCTCCTCCTCGGTGGCGAGCAGGTACGGGGCGATGGCCATGGCGTGGTCGCGCTGGTCGAGGATCAGCATCTTGGGCGAGAGCGGCTTGTCGGTGTTCCACGCCGGGCACTGCGACTGGCAGCGGCCGCACTCGGTGCAGGTGTAGAAGTCGAGGAAGCCCTTCCACGTGGTGTCCTCGATCTTGCCCCGGCCGAAGACGTCGGTGTCGGGGTCGGCCTCCTCGAAGTCGAGCGCCTTGCCGTTGCTGCGCATCTCGGGCACCGCGCCGAGGCCGTCGGGGCGCCGGGAGAACGCCACGTTCAGCGGGGCGGTGAAGATGTGCAGGTGCTTGGAGTTCACCACGATGACCAGGAACACCAGCATGACGCCGATGTGCAGCAGCAGACCGGCCTTCTCCAGCAGCTCGTTGGCGCCAGCGCCGAGGGGGCGGAGCAGGGCGGCCGCGGCGTCGGAGGCGAAGGCCCCCGACCGGTAGGGGAAGTTGCCGGTGTTGACCGCCGCGCCGCGGAACAGGAACAGCGACCAGATCACGTTGAAGATCATGGACAGGATGAGCCACGCGCCGCCCAGGTGGGAGCCGGAGAAGCGCGACTCGCGCCCGAGCTTCTTCGGCGAGTTCCTGACGCGGATGACGGCGAAGGCGGCCAGGCCGGCCAGGCAGGCGACGGCGATGAGGTCCTGGAGGAAGCCGAGGACCGGCCAGGTGCCGACCAGCGGGATGTGGAAGTCGGGCCTGCCGGTCACCGCCCCCTGGATGAGCGCCCCGTACGCCTCCAGGTAGACCGTGGCGAGGATCACGAACGCCCAGAACACCACGAAGTGCGCGACGCCCGACGGCGTCCACTTGAGCAGCTTCCGCTGGGCGAACACCTCGACGAGCTGCGCCCTGAGCTCGGCGCCGAGGTTCTCCTTGGCGTACCGCACCCGCTCCGGCGCGGGCTGGCCGCTGGTGGCGAGGCTGTAGAGCCAGCGCACGCGGCGACCTGCGAGCGTGACCGCCACGGCGGTCATCACCAGCCCGATGATCGCTACAAGGAGCACGGGTCCTCCAAACTATGGCGTCGGCTGCCCAGCGTAGACACACCGGTCATCCACGGTGACGGCATGGCCAACCCGAATGATACTCGCCGGTAACTTACCGCCGATACGCAGGGGCCGGACATCCTTGGTGGACCCGATGCTAGAACAATGCTCTGGATAATGCTCTGCCGATCGCCGGTCAGTCGTCGCCCAGATAGCGCTGGAGCGTCGGGGCCAGGATCTCCACCAGCTCGTCGATCTCGGCCGAGGCCAGCGGTTCCAACCGGAGGACGTACCGCATCAGCACCACGCCAAACATCTGCGCGAACCCGACCTCCATGCGCACCGGCGAGATGCCGAGCCTCTCCACGACCCGGTTGAACACCGCCATGGTCATGAACTCGCGGATGGTCACCAGCACCTGGTCGTTGGTCATCGCGCTGCGCAGGATGGCCAGGATCGGCTCGCGGTTGGCGGGGTCGGCCGTCATGGTCAGCAGGAACCGCACCAGCCGCTCGCCGATCTCCTCGCGCGGCCCTTCGAGGATGAGGGGAATGATCGTGCCCGGGTCGACCGGCAGTTGCATCGCCTCGACGAAAATGCCCTCTTTGGTGTCGAAGTAGTGGTGGACCAGGGCCGGATCGACCTCGGCCTCGCGCGCGATGCCCCTGATCGTCGCCTTGTCGTACCCCTTCTCGGCGAAGATCTTCCGCGCGGCGGCCACGATCTGGCCGCGGGTGTCCGCCGAGCCGCGCCGCCGACCCGGCCGCCGGCCGCCGGAGGCCGCGCCCTCGGCGCCCGGCTTACCCGTGTCCTCGGCACCCGGCTTCCGCGCGCCCACGGCGCCCGGTTTGCCCGTGGCCTCGGCGCCAGGCTTGCGCGTGCCCGCGGGTTTGCCGTCCGCGCCGACCTCGCCGGCCACGCTCACCTCGGCCCCCCGCGGGGGTGACCGGACGTTCTATGACTCATGCCCCCCATGGAACCATCACGCGTTCGAGGAGGCGGCGAAGTGGAGCCGCGCGAAGGCCAGGCCCTCGGCCAGATCGTCGATGCGCTCGGTGCGCCCGGCCGCCTTGCGCGTGTTGATCTCAAGGACGATGAGGCCGCCGTACCCGGCGGTGGCCAGGCGTTCGAGGATGCGCGCGCAGGGCTGGGCACCCCTGCCCGGCACCAGGTGCTCGTCCTTGTTGGTGGTGCCGACGCCGTCGGCCAGGTGGAGGTGCGCCAGGCGGTCGCCGAGCTTCTCGGCCATCTCCAGCGCGTCGGAACCGGAGACGGCGGTGTGCGAGAGGTCCAGCGTGACCTGCGGGTAGTCCTGGTCGATCGGGTTCCAGCCCGGGGAGTAGGGGACCACCTCGGCCCCGCGGGCGCGCAGCGGGAACATGTTCTCCACCGCGAAGACCACGTCGGTCTCCTCGCGGATGCGGGCCAGGCCCGTCTCGAAGTCGCGGGCGTAGTCGCGCTGCCACCGGAACGGCGGGTGGACCACGACGGTCTGCGCGCCGAGACGCTCGGCGGCCTTCTGTGCGCGCACGAGCTTGGCCCACGGGTCGCGGCCCCACACCCGCTGGGTGACCAGCAGGCAGGGGGCGTGCACGGCCAGCACCGGGATCTGGTAGTGGTCGACGAGCCGCTCGAGCACGTCGATGTCCTGGCTCACGGGGTCGGCGCCGACCATGACCTCGACACCGTCGTATCCCAGGCGCGCGGCCAGCTCGAAGGCGTCCGGAGTGCGCTCCGGATACACCGACGCGGTGGACAAGGCGATCTTGGCGTTCGGGACGCGGATGACGTCGGTCACAACTGCCAGCCTAAGCCGGGTCACGTCCAGGTGGCGCTCCGCAACCCGCGATGGAAGCAGGATCACAACGGTCCGGGGGACATCCTGCCTGGTCTACGGTGTCCCCATGGCGCGGATCGTCGAGGGGGCCATACCGAGCCCGAACATCTGGAACTCCCCCCGCACCTACGAACTGGAGAACCGCGCCGTCGATCCCGACGGGGCGGTCGACGCCGCCATCTCGGCCCTGCGGCCGTGGACCGGCGGCGTCGTGCTGGACATCGGCTGCGGCACCGGCTACCACCTGCCCGGCTACGCCGCCACCGCGAGCAAGGTCGTCGGCGTCGAGCCGCACTCGGGCCTGGCCGCGCTGGCCGCCGAACGCTGCCGCGACCTGGACCGCGTGTCGGTCCGCACGGCCACCGCCCAGGCCCTGCCGGTGCCCGACGCCTGCGTCGACGTGGCGGTGGCGCGCTGGGCCTACTTCTTCGGGCCCGGCTGCGAGCCCGGCCTGCGCGAGCTGTCGCGGGTGGTCCGGCGCGGCGGCGCGGCGTTCGTGGTCGACCTGGACGCCACCCGCGGGGCGTTCGGCGACTGGTTCAGCCGCACGGTCCCCTCCTACTCCGCGCAGGACGTCGAGGCGTTCTGGTCGCGCCAGGGATGGCTGCGCCGCGAGCTCGACCTGCGCATGGTCTTCACCTCCCGCGCCGACCTGGAGGCGGTGCTGCGCATCGAGTTCGCCCCCGCCGTCGCCGAGGAGGCCATCGCGCGCACCCCCGGGCTGGAGCTCGACTACCCCAACGTCCTTCGCTGGCGCCTGTACTGACCCGGCCTCCGCGCCCGCGGCGACCCCTGGCCGGGACTTCCGGGCTTGACCTTGACGTTGGCGTCAAGGGTTAGCGTGAGCGCGGATCAGGGAGGGCCGATGCGCATCGGAGAACTGGCGAGGCGGGCGGGGGTCAGCACGCGGGCGCTGCGCTACTACGAGCAGCAGGGGCTGCTCGCGGCGCGGCGCGCGACCAACGGGTACCGGGAGTACGACGAGTCCGACCTGAAGCTCGTCACCGAGATCCGCTCGCTGCTGACCGTCGGGTTCACGCTGGAGGACGCCCGCCCGTTCGTGGAGTGCCTGCGGGCCGGCAACCGGTCCGGCGACGCCTGTCCCGAGTCCGTCGAGGTCTACCGGCGAAAGCTCGCCGAGATAGACGACCAGATCCGCACCCTGCTGGCGCGCCGCGCCGAGGTGGCGGCGCAGTTCGCCGAGGCGTGCCCGGGATGCGCGCTGAGAACCGGAGGAGCACGATCATGATCACACTGACCGCCGAGAACTTCGACGAGCAGGTCCTGCGCAGCGACAAGCCCGTGCTTGTGGACTTCTGGGCCGAGTGGTGCCCGCCGTGCCGCATGGTGGCCCCCATCCTGGAGGAGATCGCCGCCGAGTACGGCGACCGGCTGACCGTGGCGAAGATCAATTTCGACGACCACCCCGAGATCGCCTCCCGTTACGGGGTGCTGGGGCTTCCCACCCTGAACCTCTACCGGGACGGCGAGGTGGTGCGCCAGGTGATCGGCGCCAAGCCCAAGCGGCTCCTGCTCGCCGATCTCGAAGGCGAGTTCTGAGCCTCCACCTCGGGTGACGCGACGGGCGCCGGGGGACGGGAGGCGCACGCGGTGAGGTTTGTCGGCCCCAGCCGATAACGTGCCCCGCATGACCAAGACGCAGAAGGCCGGCTACCGCTGCACCGAATGCGGCTGGCGCACCACCAAGTGGGTGGGCCGCTGCGGCGAGTGCCAGGCATGGGGCACGGTCGACGAAGAGGGCGCCCGCGCCGGGGTCCACGTCGTCCAGGGCGGCGCGGTCACCGCGCCCGCCGTGCCCATCGGCCAGGTCAAGGCCGAGTTCGCCCGCGCGCGCAGCACCGGCGTCGGCGAGCTCGACCGCGTGCTCGGCGGCGGCATGGTCCCGGGCGCCGTCGTCCTGCTCGCCGGCGAGCCGGGCATCGGCAAGTCCACCCTGCTGCTGGAGGCCGCGGCCAGCATCGCCCGCCACGAGACGGTGCTGTACATCACCGGCGAGGAGTCCTCGGCCCAGGTGCGCATGCGCGCCGACCGCATCGGCGCCATCCAGGACCAGCTCTACCTCGCCGCCGAGACCGATCTTTCCGCTCTGGTCAGCCACGTCGAGAAGGTCCAGCCGCGGCTGCTCATCGTCGACTCCGTGCAGACCATCGGCTCCTCCCAGGCCACCGGCGTGCCCGGCGGCGTCACCCAGGTGCGCGAGGTCACCGGCAACCTGGTCCGGCTGGCCAAAGAGCGCGGCATGTCCACGGTGCTGGTCGGCCACGTCACCAAGGACGGCTCGATCGCGGGCCCCCGCGTGCTCGAGCACCTGGTCGACGTCGTCCTGCACTTCGAGGGCGACCGCCACTCCCGGCTGCGCATGGTCAGGTGCATCAAGAACCGCTTCGGCCCCACCGACGAGGTCGGCTGCTTCGACCTCGACGAGGCCGGCATCCGCGGCCTGCCCGACCCGAGCGGCCTTTTCGTCTCGCGGCGCTCCGAGCCGGTCCCCGGCACCTGCGTCACCGTGACCGTCGAGGGCACCCGCCCGCTGCCCGCCGAGGTGCAGGCGCTCGTCGGCCCCACCGAGGCCCAGCAGCCCCGCCGCTCGTCCTCCGGCCTCGACCCCTTCCGCGTCACGATGATCCTCGCGGTGCTCGAACGCCGGCTCAACGCCAGGCTGAGCGGTTGCGACGTGTTCACCGCGACCGTCGGCGGCATCCGCCTGAACGACCCCGCGGTCGATCTTGCCGTGATGCTGGCCGTGGCCAGCGCGGCGGGCGACCGTCCGCTGCCGCCCGGCCTGGTCGTGCTGGGTGAGGTCGGCCTGGCCGGCGAGCTGCGCCCGGTCAGGGACGTCCGCCGGCGGGTCGCCGAGGCCGCGCGCCTGGGCTTCACCCGCGCCCTGATCCCCGCCGGCTCCCTCGACCAGGCCCCTTCCGCCATCGCCGCGGCAGGCAAGGAGTCCCTGCGGCCGGTGCCCGTCTCCCGCCCGCCCGTCCGCACGACCACCTTCTCCCAAGGTTTCGACGTCACCGAAGCCGAGAACGTATGGGACGCGCTCACCCACGTAACCTGAAGCGGCGTCCGGGTACGGCCGCCTCTTCGCCGGTAAACTGGGCGACGTCAGCGACCAGCGGGGGCCCTGTGGCAAACACCAACAAGGGGATCGACGAACGGCGAAGATCCACGCTTGCGATGCTCGCTCCGGGCACCGAGCTGCGCGATGGCCTGGAGCGCATCCTGCGTGGCCACACCGGCGGCCTGATCGTGCTCGGCCACGACCAGACGGTCGAGGAGGTCTGCACGGGGGGCTTCACCCTCGACGTGGAGTTCTCCGCGACGCGCTTGCGCGAGCTGGCCAAGATGGACGGCGCCATCGTGCTCGACCGCGCGGGCCGCAAGATCCTGCGGGCGGCCGTCCACCTCGTCCCCGACTCCTCGCTGCCGACCAACGAGTCCGGCACCCGCCACCGCACCGCCCAGCGGGTGGCGCGCCAGACCGGCTACCCGGTCATCACCATCAGCAAGTCCATGCGCATCATCGCCCTCTACCTCGAAGGCGTCCGCTACGTCCTTGAGGAGTCCGCGGCGATCCTCTCCAGGGCCAACCAGGCGCTCGCGACCCTCGAGCGCTACAAGATGCGCCTGGACGAGGTGTCCGGCACCCTGTCGGCCCTGGAGATCGAGGACCTCGTCACCGTGCGCGACGTGACGGCCGTCGTCCAGCGGCTGGAGATGGTGCGCCGCATCGCCGGCGAGATCGAGGGGTACGTCGTCGAACTCGGCGTCGACGGCCGGCTGCTGTCGCTTCAGCTCGCCGAGCTGGTCGCCGGGGTCGAGGAGGACCGCGACCTGATCATGCGCGACTACCTGCCCGCCGGGCCGCACCGGGTCGGCGAGTCGCTGGCGGAGCTCGACCTGCTGTCCCCCTCCGACCTGCTCGACCTCACGGCGGTCGCCCACGTGCTCGGCCACACCGGCTCCGAGGCCCTGGAAAGCCCGGTGAGCCCCCGGGGGTTCCGCCTGCTGGCCAAGGTCCCCCGGCTGCCCGCGAGCGTCGTGGACCGGCTCGTGGACCATTTCGGCGGCCTCCAGAAGCTCCTGGCGGCCAGCACCGACGACCTGCAGTCGGTGGGCGGCGTCGGCGAGTCGCGAGCGCGCAGCGTACGCGAGGGCCTCTCCCGCCTGGCCGAAGCCTCCATCCTCGAACGCTACGTCTGACCCTTCTCAGGCACGACGCAGCTCCGGCCCACGCCGGCAACCGAACACATCCGACCCGCCCCCAGTACAGGCCAGCCCGACACCCGGCATGTCCGACCCCATCTGGAGTACGAACCACCCGGCCCATCCCGGCACCGGACACATCGCACACCTCTCAGGCGTGGGGGCACGTCCGCCCCTATCTGGTGCGGTGATCACCCACGTTCGCCGGGGCGCGGTTCTCCACCCCGGCCCCACCTCGGCACCCGACACATCGCACACCTCTCAAGCACGCGGGCACGTCCGCCCCTATCTGGCGCGATGACCACCCACATTCACCACGGCCCGGCCCTCCACCCCGGCCATGTGCTGGATGTGATCGGCGCCGGGTCGGCGGGTCGGGGTACGGCGATGCCGGCGCCGGACGACGGCGCCCGGCCCGGTGAACGTACGTCGACGGCCACTGGACACGAGGTGAGTCGGACCGACCTCAGGCGACCGGCTCGGCGGGCGGGAGACACAAGGGCTCAGCGCAGGTGGAAGACGACCTTGCGGCTCCTGAGCGCGCCCAGCCGCGCCGCCGCCACGTAGGTGCCGTTGCCGGCCCGCGGGCGGGCCGCGCGGCAGTCGGGCCCCGAGCGGCGCCGGTCCCAGCCGACCATGCGCACGTGCGGCACCCCGCGCGACAGTCGCCGCACGTCGGTGCCCTCGCCGCTCACGCAGTCGGCGGTCGACCACACGCGGTCGGAGCCGGAGGTGACGCGCACCTCGACCTTGCGGGGCCCGACGTCCACCGTGCAGTCGAACCGGCCGATGTTGACCACGGTGAGCAGGAACCTGGGGACGCGCCCCCCGGAGTAGACCTCCGACCGCCCGCGCAGGCTGATCACCAGGTCGGCGTCGCCGCACCGGTCGCCCGGGCGGCGGGAACGGTGCGGGCTCGGCGAAGGCGTGCGCGGCCGCGAGGCGTGCGGCGCTCCCGCCACCCGGGCGTCTCCCTCGTTCCCGCCGGCTCCCGCCGTCTTCCCCGCCGAACCCGGGACCGGCGCCGCCGTGGGCCAGGCCGTCGCGCTCGGGGACCGGCTCGGATCTCTGGACGCGGCCGTCACCGGCCGCCCGCCGGGACCCGCGCCCCCGGAGGCGCTGGAGCAGGCCCACGCGACCACGGCCACGACGACCAGCGCCCCGGTGAGCACCGACACCCGGCGGCGCCAGTAGACCTCCGGCCCCTCGACGCCGACATCGCCACGGAACGTGTCCGGATCCATACAGTCAGTATGGTGAGTTCAGACCCTCAGGTGGGTAACGACCCGCCGACGCGGGCGGCCCCCGTACCGCACCACTCCCGGCGAACCACCACAATCGCCCCGCGCTAGCTAGTGCGCTGTATACGAACGTTCACCGGCTCGGGCGCCGTGGCAGGCGCCGGCATCGCCGTACCACGACCCGCCGACCCGGCGCCGATCACTGCAGCACGTGGCCGAGGGTGCAGAGCCGCGCCCGGTGAACGTCTGTGGTCACCTCGCTAGCGGCGCAGGCTTCGCGAGCCGCCGCCCCCAGGAGGGCCGTTAGGCTCGGTCCCGTGGCCACCGGACTGCACGCCCCCATCCTCGACTGGTACGCCGAGAACGCCAGGGACCTCCCCTGGCGGCGGCCGGACGCCGGCCCGTGGGCGATCCTGGTGAGCGAGATCATGCTGCAGCAGACGCCCGTGGTGCGCGTCCTGCCGGTGTGGGACGAGTGGATGCGGCGCTGGCCCACCCCCGCGGCGCTCGCCGCCGAGCCGCCCGGCGAGGCCGTGCGCCACTGGGGACGCCTCGGATATCCGCGCCGCGCCCTCAACCTGCACGCCTGCGCCCGGGCGATCACCGCCGAGCACGGCGGGCGGGTGCCGTCGAGCTACGAGTCGCTGCGCGCTCTGCCCGGCGTCGGCGACTACACCGCCGCCGCGGTCGCCAGCTTCGCCTTCGGCGGCAGCCACGCGGTGCTGGACACCAATGTGCGGCGGGTGCTGGCCCGGGCCGTACGCGGCGAGGAGTACCCGCCGAAGGCCACCACGACCGCCGAGCGCAAACTGGCCGAGTCGCTGCTCCCCCTTCTGGACGCGCCGCGCTGGGCGGTCGCGGTCATGGAGCTCGGCGCACTGGTCTGCACGGCGCGCGCGCCCCGGTGCGCCGACTGCCCGGTCGCCGCCGCCTGCGCCTGGCGCCTGGCGGGCCGCCCCGCCTACCAGGGCCCCGAGCGCCGCGGCCAGACCTACGCCGGCACCGACCGGCAGTGCCGGGGGCGCCTGCTCGCCGTCCTGCGGGAGGCCCACGGCGCCGTGCCCAAGGCCGCCCTGGACGTGGTCTGGGACGACGCCGTACAGCGCGAGCGCGCCCTCGACGGCCTGGTCGCCGACGGCCTGGCCGAGGCCCTCCCCGGCGACGCCTACCGCCTGCCCGCCTGACCGCCGGGCCGCTCGAACACACCCGGCCCGACCGGCTCGGGACTCAAGGACCAGGACGTGACCTCAGGAGGCTCGCCGAACCCCGGTGCCACGACTCGACGCCTAACGTGCCCTCCACGAGGGTTCGCCGGGTCAGGCGCCGTACAGCGGCGCCGGCCTCGCCGTACCACGACCCACCGCCGCGGCGCCCTTCAGGGGCACGTGTTGCCGGATGGATTGAGTTCGGGGCTCACGTGGGCTTCAGGACACGGGCTCGTCCGGGGACACGGGCTCGTCGGGGGGCGCGGGCTCGTCGGGGGGCGGGGGCTTGGAGGTTGGGGTCAGGCGGCAAGTTTGAGGCCGAGGGCGGTGAGGTTGCGGCGGGTCCAGTCGAGCTCGTCGGCGAGGGTGGCGACCAGGGCGGCGGGGCCCTTGCCCTTCGCGGGGCTGGCCAGCCCGTGCGCCTCCACCTCGATGTGGGCGCCGGCGGCCGCCGGGCCCGACAGGATGGCGGTCAGGGTGTCGGTGAGGATCGACTCGGTGGCCGGGGCCTCGCCGGTGTGGTTGTGGACGTGCCCGAGCTTGACCACCGAGGCGCCGGCCGCCGCGACCCCGCGCAGGGCCGCGCCGGGCTCCTCGACGCCGCAGGTCAGGTGGCAGGCGTCCAGGCAGACGCCGAGGTACTCGGAGTCGATGCCGCACACCCGCTCGACCGCCTGCTCGGTGGTCTCCAGCACGCAGCCCGGCCAGGGCTGGAAGCCGACCCTGATGGTCTTGCCGGTGACGCTGTGCAGGCCGCGCAGCTCGCGGGAGAGCCGGTCCAGCCGCCGCGAGGCGATGGCGTGCAGGTCGGCGGGCCAGTCGCGCCGCCAGCCGATCGGGATCGTGGAGATGCTGCCGAAGCGGACGTCCTCGGGGAGCAGGAAGGCCAGGATGCGCGCCAGGGACATCGTGTAGCGGTAGCGCTCGGGCTTGGCCCAGTCGGGCCCCGGGGTGTCCTGCCCCATGCCCCGGCCGCCCGCGCCGTTGAGGCTGACGACCTCCAGGCCGCGCTCCTCCAGCGAGCGGCGCAGCCGCACCAGCTCGATGCGGTCGGCGACGAGGTGGTCGGCCACCGCCGGGGCCAGCCACATGCCGATGCCGAGCCGGTCGACCCCGAGCCGTTTGCGCACGGGCACGGCGTACCGCGTGAGGTGGGCGATCAGGTTCTCCAGGTCCTCGGCGGGGTGTACGCCCGCGTTGTAGGACAGGTGAACGAGCGTGCCGTCCTCATGACACAGGCGCATCTCGGGTGCCTCCCAGGCGTACGTGCGTTCGCTTGTCGGGCCTCATGGCCACGGGGCGCCCGTTTCGGCGCGCGCGGCATTGCCCTCCCTGCCAGGAATCCGGCCCTGGCTCGCCCGAGTCTGCCCGGCCGGCACCCGCCGCCGCGTCCTCCCGGCAGCGGATCCCCCGCTACACCAGTGGGGGGATCTCGGCGGTGCTCACCGCACTCGGTCGATTTTGTGAGCCGTGTGGGCACGACTCTGACCCGATTCGCTCTACGGAGTGTAGTACTACTTGCGGTGGTGTCATAGCGGATACGGTCAAAGTGATCTCATGAAATACGAAGGACCCCCCGTGAGGTGGTCTCACGAGGGGTCCCGCGGCGATGTCCTGCCTGGTGGCGGAAGCCCGTCACCTGAGCCCGAAGCCGGCGCGCGACCGCGTGGCCGTCATGACCGTGGGGTCATCACGGCCGCGCGGTGCGAAGCCGAGCGATCACTAGGCCGAGCGGTCCGCCGGGCGGGCGGAGGCGCCGGCGCGGCTGCTCGCCGGCTCGGCGATGGCCGCCGCGGAGTCGGGGATCTCGGGCTGTGCCTTCTGCTCACCGACGAAGGTGAACGTGGCCTCGTCGCCCTCGCCCTCGGTCGCGATCTTGACGACCTGACCGGGACGGAGGTCGCCGTAGAGGATCTTCTCCGACAGCGTGTCCTCCAGCTCGCGCTGGATGGTGCGGCGCAGCGGCCGGGCGCCGAGCACGGGGTCGTACCCGCGGTCGGCCAGCAGCTGCTTGGCGGCGTCGGTGAGCTCCAGACCCATGTCGCGGTCCTTGAGGCGGGCGTCCACCTGGGCCAGCATCAGATCGACGATCTTGATGATCTCGGCCGGAGTGAGCTGGTGGAACACCACGACGTCGTCGACGCGGTTGAGGAACTCGGGCCGGAAGTGCTGCTTGAGCTCCTCCTGGACCTTGGACTTCATCCGGTCGTAGTTGCCCTCGACGTCGTTGCTCTTGGCGAACCCGACCCCGATGCCCTTGGAGATGTCGCGGGTGCCGAGGTTGGTCGTCATGATGATGACGGTGTTCTTGAAGTCGACGACGCGGCCCTGGGCGTCGGTCAGGCGACCGTCCTCCAGGATCTGCAGCAGCGAGTTGAAGATGTCCGGGTGGGCCTTCTCGATCTCGTCGAAAAGGACCACGGAGAACGGCTTGCGCCGGACCTTCTCGGTGAGCTGGCCGCCCTCCTCGTACCCGACGTAGCCGGGCGGGGAGCCGAACAGCCGCGAGACGGTGTGCTTCTCCATGAACTCGGACATGTCCAGCATGATCAGCGCGTCCTCGTCCCCGAAGAGGAACTCGGCGAGCGCCTTGGACAGCTCGGTCTTACCGACGCCGGACGGGCCGGCGAAGATGAACGAGCCACCGGGACGGCGCGGGTCCTTCAGGCCCGCACGCGTGCGGCGGATCGCCCGGGACAGGCCCTTGATGGCGTCGTCCTGGCCGATGATGCGCTTGTGGAGCTCGTCCTCCATGCGGAGCAGCCGCTGGGACTCCTCCTCGGTGAGCTTGAAGACCGGGATGCCGGTGGCCGTCGCGAGGACCTCGGCGATGAGCTCCTCGGTGACCTCGGCGACGACGTCCATGTCGCCGGCCTTCCACTCCTTCTCGCGGCGGTCGCGCTTGAGCTGGAGCTGCTTCTCCTGGTCGCGGAGGGCGGCGGCCTTCTCGAAGTCCTGCGCGTCGATCGCGGACTCCTTGTCGCGGCGCACCTGGGCGATCTTCTCGTCGAACTCGCGCAGGTCCGGCGGCGCGGTCATGCGGCGGATGCGCATGCGCGAGCCGGCCTCGTCGATGAGGTCGATCGCCTTGTCGGGCAGGAAGCGGTCGCTGATGTAGCGGTCGGCGAGCTGGGCCGCCGCCACGAGCGCCGCGTCGGTGATCGTCACGCGGTGGTGCGCCTCGTAACGGTCGCGCAGGCCCTTGAGGATCTCGATCGTGTGGCTCAGCGAGGGCTCGGCGACCTGGATGGGCTGGAAGCGGCGCTCGAGCGCGGCGTCCTTCTCCAGGTGCTTGCGGTACTCGTCGAGCGTCGTGGCGCCGATGGTCTGCAGCTCGCCGCGGGCCAGCATCGGCTTGAGGATGCTGGCGGCGTCGATCGCGCCCTCGGCAGCGCCCGCGCCGACGAGCGTGTGCAGCTCGTCGATGAACAGGATGATGTCGCCGCGCGTGCGGATCTCCTTGAGGACCTTCTTCAGGCGCTCTTCGAAGTCGCCGCGGTAGCGCGAGCCGGCCACCAGCGCGCCGAGGTCGAGCGTGTAGAGCTGCTTGTCCTTCAGCGTCTCGGGCACCTCGCCCTTGACGATCTTCTGGGACAGGCCCTCCACCACGGCGGTCTTGCCGACGCCGGGCTCTCCGACCAGAACGGGGTTGTTCTTGGTCCTGCGGGACAGGACCTGCATCACCCGCTCGATCTCCTTGTCGCGCCCGATCACCGGGTCGAGCTTGCCCTCACGCGCGGCCTGGGTCAGGTTGCGGCCGAACTGGTCCAGCACAAGAGAGGTGGAGGGGGCGGACTCCTGGGGACCTCCCGCCGCCGCCGGCTCCTTGCCCTGGTAGCCGTGGAGCAACTGGATGACCTGCTGGCGCACTCTGTTGAGATCTGCGCCAAGCTTCACCAGCACCTGAGCCGCAACGCCCTCGCCCTCGCGGATGAGGCCCAAGAGGATGTGCTCGGTGCCGATGTAGTTGTGACCCAGTTGCAAGGCCTCGCGGAGCGACAGCTCAAGGACCTTCTTGGCGCGCGGGGTGAACGGAATGTGCCCCGACGGCGCCGACTGCCCCTGGCCGATGATCTCCTCGACCTGCTGGCGCACACCTTCAAGACTGATGCCGAGACTCTCAAGAGCCTTGGCGGCAACACCCTCACCCTCATGGATCAAGCCAAGAAGAATGTGCTCAGTGCCGATGTAGTTGTGGTTGAGCATCCGGGCCTCTTCTTGGGCCAGGACGACAACCCGCCGTGCGCGGTCAGTGAACCTTTCGAACATCTCGTCGCTCCTCACAGAGCGGTCAGGCAGCTCGGGATATCCGGGCCCGCCGCATCCGCATGCTAGCCCCGACCGGTGACCGCTCTAGACAGGAGACGTTCCCCGAGAGCAGGGCGTTCACGCTCCATCCAACTACTGTTGGGGGGTCACATGTTCCCGCTACGCCGCAAGCGAACGACGTTTAACATCGCCGTTTTACGTGTACCCCCGGGCCGCGCCCCGGACGATCACGCTCGGAAAACACGATCATGCGGCTATGGCGGCGATTCCTGACTGGTCACCGCCATAGCCGAGTGATCCACAAAGAGCTCGTCAGTGTGCCGCTTCGTACTGCTCGACCACAGAGGAGGCAATACGACCGCGCTCACTGACGGAGATCCCGTGGGCCTTCGCCCACGCCCTGATCTCCGAGCTCTTTTCCCGGGACGGACGCTGGCCGCCGCCCCGCTTGCGACCCCGGGTGGCGGCGCCCTCCGCCCGGCGGGCATTGGACACGAAAGCCGACAGCGCCTCGCGTAGCTTCTTGGCGTTGTCGCCGCTCAGGTCAATCTCGTAAGCGGAGCCATCAATCGCGAAGGTGACAGTCTCATTGGCCTCGCCACCATCGAGGTCGTCGATGAGTATCTTCTGGATCTGCGTGGCCATCTGGCAATCCTTTCGCAGAGCATTGTTCGATTCGCCAGCCAAAGATATACCCGGTAACCCCGGCTGACAATTCACGGAACCCACAGGTTCTCATGGAACCCACAGGTACAAGAGGAGCGGCGGCGCCGGGCCCTCCGGTCAGTCGGAAGAAGCCTCAGATGCCTCAGATGACTTCTCCGAGGACTCCGCCTCCTGACGCCGGCCCCCCGCTTCGGAACGGAACAGCTTGACGACCGCGATGATGACCACCGCGGCGACCACCAAGGGTGGTATCAACGCGGACAATACATCGTTCATTGATCCTCGCTCCACGCGGGGTGGGCATTCAGCGCCCCTCCCACGTTAATTGTCACACGAGACTCCCGCGCTCTGTACCACGGCCCGCTCATCCGGGAGTCACGGTCCGACTCTATCCCCACAGGAGGTCAGCGGGGGTTGCGGGGCCGGGGGCCAAAGCCGCGAAGGACCGTTCCACAGCATTCTCCGTCTCTCCAGGCGTCTTACCGGATGGCCCGGGAAAGGCGGATCCGCCGGAAAACACGGACGGGACGGCCGCGCCGCGGCCGTCCCGTCAATAAAGCTGATCTCAGCGGGGAGCCTTGACCACAACCGTGCCCGCGAGCTTGTCGTGCAGGCCCTGCTGTAGCGGCTTGTCGGTGAGGATAAGCACGCCGAGGACGAGGACGAAGATGCCCGACAGGACGCCGAGGAAGGGAATGCCGTACAGCACCAGCACGCCGGGGTAGATAGCCGAGCGCTTCATCAACGCCGACGAATCCACCGGAGCGCCGCCGACGCCGACGAGACGGATCTTCATGACCTTCTTGCCGATGGTCTGCCCGTCCTTGGAATGCAGCACGTAGTCATAGGCGGCGTACGCGCCGTAGGCGATGATCGCCGAGACCAGGCCGGGGACGAAGGAGGAGCCGATCGCCACGCCGGGGTTGGCGAGAATTTCCTCCGTCGAGGGCGCGAACATCGGGGAGAGGATGAGGTTCAGGATGAAGTAGACGACGCCGAAGATCAGCATGTCGATGATCCGGGCGACCCACCTCTCCCACCACTCGGCCAGCGGCGCGGGAGCGCCGGGAGGAAGCGGCGCGCCCTGGGGGCCGCCGTAGGGGGCGTTGTAGCCCTGGGGTGCGCCGTACCCGCTCTGGGGTGCACCGTAGCCCCCCTGGGGGGCGTCGTAGCCGCCCTGGGGAGCGCCATAGCCGCCCTGAGGGGCGCCATAGCCGCCACCCTGGGGGTTGCCGTATGGCTGGCCCGGGCCCTGCGGATCGTAACCGCCGGGGGGTGGTTCTGCCGTCATTTCGTCACCTTTCGCGACTGCGAAGGAAGCTGCGGTTCGTGCAAGGTCCTATCGCATGTAGGGGTATGTCCGTTACCTTTTCGCCGATTCGGCCGCCACGTGTGCGCCGGATCGGTCGCATATAGCAAACGAGGCCGGGGGATCACCCCCGGCCCCGAGCGCGCGCCGCTTACTTGATCTTCACGACGACGGTCTTGGCGACCTTGTCGTGCAGACATTGCTGCAGCGGCTTGTCCCAGAACTGCCACAGGACGTTCACCAGGTAGAACACCCACGTGACCAGGCCCACGACCGGGACCCACGCGAGGAACTCGAAGCCCCACAGGACGCCGGCGCGCTTGATCGCGACGTCCGAGGCGAGCCCGCCCTCGACGCCGCCGCCCACTGGGACGATCTTGATGCCCATGACGATCTTGCCGACCGTCTGGCCACGCTGCTTGGTCATCAGGAACTCGTAGCCGACCCAGACCAGCCCGGCCAGGATCGCCGTCAGCAGGCTGGCCAGGAACACGCCGCCGCCCGGGCTGATCGCGCCCGTCGCGGGGTCGAAGCTCGGCGCGGTGACGATGAGCGCGGCCAGCACGGCGTTGAGGATGACGTACGGGATCACGATGATGACGATGTCGATGATGCGGGCCACCAGTCGCTGCCACCACTCGGCCAGCGGGGCGGGGGCGCCCGGAGGCTGCGTGCCGGTGGCCGGGTAACCCTGCTGGTAGCCGGCCGGGCCGTACCCCTGCTGGCCGTACTGCTGCTGGCCGTAGCCCTGCTGGCCGTAGGCCGCCCCGTACGGCGGCGCCTGCTGGGCGTGCTGCTGCCCGTAGCCCTGCTGGTCGTGGCCGGCCTGCTGCCCGTACTGCGGCTGGCCGTACCCCTGCTGCCCGTACTGCTGCTGGCCGTACTGGGCCTGCTGGCCGTACGCCTGCTGCGCGTCCTGCTGGCCGTACTGGCCCTGCTGGCCGTAGCCCTGCTGGGCCTCAGGCTGGCCGTACTGCTGCTGGCCCTGCTGGGCCTGCTGGCCGTACTGCTGCTGCCCGTAGCCCTGCGGCTGGGCGTAGCCGCCGGTCTGCTGGCCGTACTGCGGCTGGCCATAGGACGACGACTGGCCCTGCTGGCCGTAGCCCTGCTGGGCCTCCTGCTGGCCCTGCTGGCCGTACGCCTGCTGACCGTACTGCTGGGGCTGCTGCCCGTACTGCTGCTGGCCCTGCTGGGCCTGCTGGCCGTACTGCTGCCCGTAGCCCTGCCCCTGCTGGGGGTGGGAAGGCTGGCCGTAGGCTCCGGTTCCACCCTGCTGGCCGTAGGCGCCCGGCTGGCCGTAGGCTCCCGTCCCTGCCTGCTGGCCGTAGGCTCCCTGCTGGCCATAGCCCTGCTGGGGGTAGGCGGAGTGCTCCGAGGCCGGCTGGGGACGGTGGACGACGGTCACCTCCGGATCGATGCCCGGGGGGTTCTGCTGCCCATATTGCGGAGAGCCGGTTGACGAATGACCCTCGTCCGGCTCGTCGCGTGGGTACGGCGGCTGTCCGGTGCTCACCGTGTCACCTCACTTCGGCTTCGCACGTGGCCTCTGTCAGGCGCACGTGCCGTGGTGTTGCCAAGGTAGCGACAGCGGGATCAACAGTCACCTTTCCATTCCGTCACCCCCAAGGTCAGGATCGCGGGTTCACATGCAACAACATCCGCGTGTTGCCCAGGGTGTTCGGCTTGACGTGCTCCAGGTCGAGGAACTCGGCGACGCCCTCGTCGTAGGAGTCCAGGAGTTCGGCGTAGACCTCGGGGGAGACGGGCGTGCCCTGGATGGGGACGAAACCGTGCCTGCCGAAGAACTCGACCTCGAAGGTCAGGCAGAAGACCCGCTGGACCTCCAGCCGGCGGGCGGCGTCGATGAGCGCCGCGACGATCATGTGGCCGATGCCCATGCCGCGGCAGCCGGCGTCGACGGCGACCGTGCGGATCTCCGCCAAATCCTCCCAGAGCACGTGGAGCGCGCCGCAGCCCACGACCATGCCGTCTCGCTCGGCCACCCAGAACTCCTGGACGTCCTCGTACAGGGTCACGGTCGCCTTGCGCAGCAGGCGCGGCCCGTCGCCGGAGTAGGTGTCGACCAATTTCCTGATCGTCCGCACGTCGGAGGTGCGGGCCCGCCGGACGGCGGGCGCGCCCTCGGCGGACGGGCGCTGCGCGGCCTGCCTCATGACGCGTCAGCGTATCCGCCCACCGGCGGGGCGGCGTTCGACGCCGTGCCGAGACCCCCCGATAACGGACTGTCCGAAATACCTGCCAATTCGCGTCGCCATCACGGAGCGTGATCCGGCGCGCGCGGTCGGTGCGCGTCGCAGGGGAGTCTGGGAGCGTGGCGCGCGAGATGCTCTTTGACCTGCGGCTTTTCTTCGATCCCCTGCCCGCGGGCCGGGTAACCGCAGCTCGGAACGGGTGCGGGACGTCCACCGGCGTGATCTTTCCGTGACGCGCCGGTTGTGGAACCTCAACAGAATTCGCAGTTCTGGTTGAGCAGGAACCTGAACTGGACTAATGTCCAGCGTCAATGTCGGTCGTCGTTCCGCGGCGACCGCACCGCCTAATTCCCGTCCCATCCGAACGGCGGGAAACCGGGGACCCAAAGGTGGGTCCGGGGGAGGTCCCCCGGCGACCCGCCACCCCTGGGGTGAATCCGAGAGGGAGGCATCGCGATCCTCCATGGTCACGTGCTCGGTAGGGCTGCTCCGGCCCGAACCCGTCAGCTAACCCGGTAGGCGTCCGAGGAGAGGAGCTTTTTGGTGCAGCCTAGGCGCACGCCTGGAAAGAGCGCGGGCAGGCACGCCCGCGGGCGAGAACGCGGTGCCCATTCCCGCTTCGGGAGCGCCTCCGGTGCGTCCTCGCGCCTTCCCCGCCGTATCGCGCTGGTGACCGCCGCGCTGATGGCCGTGACCTTCGGCTCGCCTCTGGTGTCCGCGACGGCCGAGCCCAAGCCCAGCCTCAACGACCTGAAGAACCAGGTCGAGCACCTCTACAACCAGATCGAGTCGCTCACCGAGCAGTACAACGGCCAGAAGGAGCGCCTCAAGCAGGCGCAGCGTTCGGCCGAACTCGCCAAGAAGACCCTCTCCAAGAGCGAGGCCGACCTGGAGGCCAAGCGCGCCAGAGCCGGCATGTACGCCCAGGACGCCTACATGACCGGCGGTCTCGGCTCGCCGCTGGCATCGACCCTCGCCATGTCCGGCGACCCCGACGCCTACCTCGACCGCGTGGCCACGACCTACGCCCTGCAGCTGCAGCAGGGCGAGGAGGTCGCCCAGATCGGCAAGGCGATGGCGACCGCCGAGCGCGCCAAGGCCGGTGCCAAGGCCCGCGAGGCCGAGGTCAAGAAGCTCGTCTCCGACCTGTCCTCCCAGCGTGACAAGATCCGCGGCCTGGTCGCCAAGACCGAGGGCAGCCTGTTCAAGCGCGCGCTGTCGCAGGCCGGCGGGTACGGCCGGGCCACCAGGATCGAGATCCCGATCCCGGGCGAGGGCAAGGCCGCCCAGGCCGCCAAGTGGGCGCTGACGCAGCAGCTCAAGCCGTACGTCTGGGGCGCCGCGGGGCCGAGCACCTTCGACTGCTCCGGCCTGGTGCTGTGGGCCTACCAGAAGGTCGGCATCAGCCTGCCGCACTACACCGGCGACCAGTGGACCGCGGGGACCCACATCTCCCGCGAGGACCTGCGCCCCGGCGACCTGGTCTTCTTCTACAGCGACCTGCACCACGTCGGCATCTACATCGGCGGCGGCATGATGGTGCACGCACCGCGCACCGGTGATGTCGTGCGGGTGGTCCCGCTCGGCAACCGCCCGTTCGCCGGCGGCGTACGCATCGCCGACTAGCGCCACGGCGCGCACGCCGGACGAGGCGGCCGTCGGTACGGTGACGCCGCCTCGCCGGGACGAGGTACCCCTGCCTCGGACGGTGCGACCTCAGATGAGGCGGCGCCGCGCCGCCCAGGCCACGGCCTCGATGGCCGTGGCGACGCCTATGCGGTCGCAGATGCCGCGCAGGCGGCGTCGTACGGTGCGGCCGCTCACGTCGAGCCTGCGTCCCACTCTGTCGACGGTCACGCCCTTGGCCAGTTCGGCGAGCAAGAGAAGATCATCGTCGCTCAGTCCCACACCGTCTGATCCCGAAGGAATGTCATTCCCTCGGGAAACCAGATCCGGATACGCCATCGGGTGTCCTCCCCCACGACGAACTCGGCAACATACTGAATGCTTCGGCCCGCCCCGTCAGGAACGTTAAACGCCGCGTTGAAAGGTCGTCAAGCACTGACCTCGATACCCATGACGTTTGTGATTGACATACCAGTGCATATGTGAACTACTCGTGACATGTCCCCGCACCTCCCGGTCCGGGGGGACATCGGCGATGATCATGGCCGTGGGCCGCATGATCCGCCATGGAAGACCACCGCGGCGCTGGTGGAGGCCCGGTTCCACACGGGACGCCTCGCGGGCGCCCCGGCTCGGAGATATACGGTCGACACGCTATACGCCGAATTCGACCCGCGAAACCAGTACGCTTTCTGACTTTCTTCCGCCGGTCACGCCCGTGGGCGTAACACTCCGGCCACCCACGATTTGCCGTGGCGGATCACCGCGCCGCGCCGTATTCGACGCGCGCGCCCCCTCCACGTCTCCGATATGGATCTCCCCCGCCGCTTGATCGCGCGGGGCGCGCTCAGGCGGTGTTGCGGTTGTAGATCAGGCGCAGCCCGATGAGCGTCAGCCAGGGCTCGTGGACGTCGATCGAACGGGCCTCGTTCACCACCAGCGCGGCCATCGACCCGGTGGCCACGACGGTCACGTCGTCGGGGTCGGACGCGAGCTCGGGCGCCATGCGCTCGACGATGCCGTCCACCTGGCCGGCGAAACCGTAGATGATGCCCGCCTGCAGGGCTTCGACGGTGTTCTTGGCGATCACCGAGCGGGGGCGCACCAGCTCGACCTTGTGGAGCTGGGCCCCCGCGGCGGCCAGGGCGTCCACCGAGATCTCGATGCCGGGGGCGGTGACCGCGCCGACGTACTCGCCCTTGGCCGACACCGCGTCGAAGGAGGTGGCGGTGCCGAAGTCGACGATGATGCACGGCCCCCCGTACAGCGTGACGGCGGCGAGCGCGTTGACGATGCGGTCGCTGCCGACCTCCTTGGGGTTGTCCATGCGCACCGGCACCCCGGTGCGCACGCCCGGCTCCACGATGACGGCGGTCACGTCGCCGTAGTAGCGCCGGCACATCTCGCGCATCTCGTTCAGCACGGAGGGGACCGTCGAGCAGATGGCGATGCCGCCGATGTCGGCGTCCTTGAGCAGGGGGCTCTGACCGAGCAGCCCCTGCAGGACGACCGCGATCTCGTCGGCGGTGCGCCTGGCGTCGGTGGCCAGGCGCCAGTGCTCGATGACCTCCTCGCCCTCGAAGAGGCCGAGCACCGTGTGAGTGTTGCCGACGTCGATCGTGAGCAGCATCAAGCCCCCCGAAGGTCCAAAGCGATGTCCAGTGCGGGCGCCGAATGGGTCAGCGACCCCACAGCAAGGTAGTCAACACCGGTTTCGGCCACCTCACGAGCCGATTCCAGGCGGAGTCCGCCGCTGGACTCCAGCCGGGCCCTGCCGCCCACCAGGGCCACGGCGCGGGTCAGCTCCTCCACGGTGAAGTTGTCCAGCAGGATCTCCTCCGCTCCCTCGGCCAGCACCGGCTCGATCTGGTCCAGGCGGTCGACCTCCACCTCGATCGGCAGCTCCGGATAGGCCTGCCGGACGGCGCGGAACGCCTCGGCGACCCCGCCGGCCGCCACCACGTGATTGTCCTTGATCAAGGCCGCGTCCGACAGGGACATCCGATGATTGACCCCGCCGCCGCACCGCACGGCGTACTTCTCCAGCGCCCTGAGGCCGGGAAGGGTCTTGCGGCTGTCGCGGACCCGCGTGCCGGTGCCGCTCACCGCCTCGACCCAGCGGTGGGTCAGCGTCGCGATGCCCGACAGATGGGTGAGCAGGTTGAGCGCGGTGCGCTCGGCGGTGAGCACGTCGCGCACAGGTCCGACGACGGTCATCAGCACGTCGCCGCGCGCGACGCGCTCGCCGTCCTTGACGTGACGCTCCACGGTCAGGCGGCCCTGGGAGGCGCCGTGGAAGACCGCCTGGGCGACCGCGAGACCGGCGACCACCCCGTCGGCCCTGGCCACCAGGTCGCCCACCGCCGCCTGGTCCGCGGGGACCGTGGCGATGGTCGTCACGTCGCCCTCCTCGGTGAGGTCCTCGGCGAGGGCGGCGCCGATCACGGCCATGACCCGCGCCGGGTCCAGGCCCGCCTCCGCCAGGTCGGCCTCCAGCTGCTGCGGCAGGCCGGCCGCCCGGTCGTCGTGGTGCTCGGCATAGCTCATGGTCAGTCCCTCCTCGGCCAGGGTCACGTTGAGATGTCCCAGCCACCAGGCGTCGTCGCGTTCGGGGAAGTCCTCCCGCCAGTGCGAGCCGCGCGTCTCCTCGCGGGCCCGGGCGGCCGCCACCACGGCGCTCGCCACGGTGAGCAGGTTCGTGGCCTCCCACGCCTCGGTGCACGGCTCGACGGCGACCGGGGTCCAGCGGGCGTCCAGCAGGCCGTGGCCCACCTCCGCCAGGCTGCGCCCGCTGCGCAGCACCCCTGCGCCGGCGCTCATACGGCTCTGCACCCGCGGCCGGACCCGGGGGTCCACCAGGCCGGCGGCGCGGCCGTCGTCGACCGGCTCGCCCGGAGCCCGCCGCCGCGGGGAGGCGAGGTCGGCCGCGATGCGCTCGGCGAAGACCAGCCCTTCCAGCAGGGAGTTGGAGGCGAGCCGGTTGGCCCCGTGCACCCCTGTGCAGGCCGCCTCGCCGCAGGCGTACAGGCCGGGGACGCTGGTGCGTCCGCGCAGGTCGGTGTGGACGCCGCCGCTGGCGTAGTGCGCGGCGGGCGCGACGGGGATGGGCTCGCGGGCCGGGTCGATGCCGTGCTCCAGGCACACCGCGTAGATCGTCGGGAAGCGGGTGCGCCACTTGTCCTCGCCGAAGTGCCGGGCGTCCAGGCGCACGTGGCTCGCGCCGCTCTCCAGCATGCGGCGCATGATCGCCTTGGCGACGACGTCGCGGGGCGCCAGCTCGGCCAGCTCGTGCACGTCCACCATGAACCGCTCTCCGGCCTCGTCGAGCAGGACGGCGCCCTCGCCGCGCACCGCCTCGGAGATGAGCGGCTGCTGGCCGGTGGAGTCCTCGCCGAGCCAAAGGACGGTCGGGTGGAACTGCACGAACTCCAGGTCGCGGACGACGGCGCCGGCCCGCAACGCCAGGGCCACCCCGTCGCCGGTGGACACCAGGGGGTTGGTCGTGGCGGCGTACACCTGGCCCATGCCGCCGGTGGCCAGCACGACGGCGCCCGCGCGCACCGCGCCCACGCCGTCCCTGGCGCCCTCTCCCATGACGTGCAGCGTGACCCCGCAGGCGGCGCCGGAGGCGTCCTTGAGCAGGTCGAGCACCAGAGCGTGCTCGATGATCTCGATGCGGCCGCCCTCGGCGGCGCCGGCGCGGACCGCCTCGACCAGGGCGCGCTGCACCTCGGCGCCGGTGGCGTCCCCGCCCGCGTGGACGATGCGGTCACGGCGGTGGCCGCCCTCCCGGGTGAGCTGGAGCCCGCCGCCGGGCTCCCGGTCGAACCGGGCCCCGTGCGCCATCAGCCGCCGCAGCGCGCCCGGTCCCTCGGTCACCAGCGCCTGGACGGCCCGGGCGTCGCACAGCCCCACACCGGCGATGAGCGTGTCGCTGAGGTGCTGGGACCAGGAGTCGGCCGGGTCCAGGACGGCGGCGATGCCGCCCTGCGCCCAGCGGGTGGACCCGGCCGACAGCACGTCTTTGGTGACGACGAGCACGCGCGCGTCGGGGGCCAGCTCGGCGTACCGCAGCGCCACGGTCAGACCGGCGATGCCCGAGCCGACGACGACGACATCGGCGGAGACCGTCCAGCCGGGCTCGGGCGCGGTCAACCGGCGGGGAATGGGCGGATGGGTCATGGGGGCTCCCTTATTTCGTCTATATGACGATAAGGCATCCCGCCGCACCCCCGCCACGCGGGGCTCACATAACAGGGGACAGGGTGAGCACCGCGTTGTCGATGAGGCGGGTGGTGCCCACCTTCGCGGCGACCGCGAGGATCGCCTCGCCCCGGTGGTCCTCGGCCACGGCGGTGAACGTCGCCGGGTCGACCAGGCTCAGGTAGTCCAGCAGCAGCGGCGGGTCGGCGCGGGCGGCCTCGTCCAGCACCGCGTGCGCGGCGTGCAGGATGTCCTTGGGCCGGGTGTGTCGGGCACCCTCGCGCAGCGCACGCGACAGCGCCAGGGCCGTGGCCCGGTCGGCCGGCGACAGGTAGCGGTTGCGGCTGGACAGGGCCAGCCCGTCCGGCTCCCGCACGGTGGGAGCCCCGACGACCTCGACCGGGACGTCGAGATCGGCCACCATCCGGCGGATCATCGCCAGTTGCTGGGCGTCCTTCTGCCCGAAGACGGCGACGTCCGGCCGCACGAGGTTGAAGAGCTTGAGCACGACGGTGAGCACGCCGTCGAAGTGGCCCGGCCGGAAGGCGCCCTCGACGATCGTGCCCATCTGCCCCGCGGAGACGCCGACCTGGCGGTCGGGAAGGTAGATCTCGTCGGCCGCCGGGGCGAACACCAGGCCGGCGCCCTCGGCGGCGCACACCTCGAGGTCGGCGTCGAACGTGCGCGGGTAGCGCGAGAAGTCCTCGTGCGGGCCGAACTGCAACGGGTTGACGAAGACGCTGACCGCCACGTGGTCGGCGCGCTCGCGGGCCAGGCGGATCAGCGAGCGGTGCCCCTCGTGCAGCGCCCCCATGGTCGGGACCAGCGCCAGCGTGCCCGCCCCGCCCGCGCGCCGGCCCGGCGCTCCGTCCAGGCCCAGGGCGGCCCGCGCGGCGAGCAGTTCTGAGCGGTCGGCGGCGACGATCACGTCCATGTGTTGCCTCCCAGGGCGTCGAGCAGGCGTTCGGCCGTCTCGGGCTTGAGCAGGCCGGCGGCCAGCGCCCGGTCGGCGGTGAGCCGGGCGAGGGCCACGTAGGCGTCCGCCGCCTCCGGCGCGGCGAGGATGAGCGCGTCCACGTGTTTGCGCACCGTGCCGGCGTCGCCGCGCACCACCGGACCGGTCAGGCCGGCCAGGCCCAGGCGCAGCGCGTTGTCCAGGGCGGCCCCGAGCAGCGGGCCGAGCATGCGGCCCGGATGCTCGACGCCGATCTTCTTCAGCAGTTCCTGCGACTCGGCGATCAGAGTGACCATGTGGTTGGCCGCCCCCGCGAGCGCCGCGTGGTACAGCGGGCGGTCCTCGTCGGCGATCCAGACCGGCTCGCCGCCCATCTCGATCACCAGGGCCTCGGCCACCGGGCGGAACGGGTCGGGGGCGGTGACGCCGAACGAGCAGCCGGTGAGGCGCCGCAGATCGTCGTCCCTGCCGGTGAAGGTCATCACCGGGTGCAGCGCGAACGGCAGCGCGCCGGCGGCCGTCGCGGGATTGAGCACGCCCAGGCCGTACGCGCCGCTGGTGTGCACGAGCATCTTGCCCCGCAGGTCCACCCCGGCGGCGGCCAGGCCCGCGACGAGGTCGGGCAGGGCGTCGTCGGGCACGGTGAGCAGCACCAGGTCGGCGGCGCCGATGACCTCCTCCGGCCCGGAGATGTCCACGCCGAGGCGGTCCAGAGCCCTGCGGCGCGAGGCGTCGGAGACCCCGGCGGCCGCGACGACGCCGTGCCCCGCCTGGGCGAGCGCCGCGCCGAGGACGGACCCCACTCGCCCGGCGCCGAGCACTCCGACCGCGAGGCGCCCGGGGCGGTCGCTTGTCTCCATCACTTTCCCGTTCAGCTTCGACGGATCAGACCAGCAGCCAGCGTAACGGTCGGCTCGCACCGGGCGCCCGACCGGCTCTACCGGCGCGCGTCCACAGCCTGTCATCGGGACCGTCATGGAGCGGCGGCGCGGTTGGTAACGTCCGGTGTCGTGTGGGTCACGTGGCGGCAGGCCATGCAGCAGGCGCTCTACGGCGACGACGGGTTCTACATCCGCGAGCGGCCATCGGGTCATTTCCGCACGTCGGTCGCCGCCTCCCCCGCGTTCGCGCGGGCGGTGCTGCGCCTGCTCGACACCGTCGACCAGGCCGTGGGCCATCCCCGCGAGCTCGATTTGGTGGACGTCGGCTCCGGCGACGGCGCCCTGGTGGCCCAGGTCCTCGACACCGCCGCCCCCGAGCTGGCCGAGCGGCTGCGGGTCACGGCCGTCGAACTGTCGCCGCCGCCCGGCGATCTCGACAAGCGCATCACCTGGGCCTGCTCCCCGCCCCCGGACGTCACCGGCCTGGTGATCGCCAACGAGTGGCTCGACAACGTCCCGCTGGAGGTCGCCGAGCAGACGCCCGAGGGGCCCCGCCTGGTGCTGGTCGATCCCCAGACCGGCGAAGAGCGGCTCGGCGGGCCGCCGGAGGAGGCCGACGCCCGGTGGCTTGCGCGGTGGTGGCCGCTGCGCCGCACCGGGATGCGCGCCGAGATCGGCCGCCCGCGGGACGAGGCGTGGGCGTCGGTCGTCGGGCGGCTCACCCGGGGCCTGGCGGTGGCCGCCGATTATGCACACCCTGTGGATAACCGGCCGCCGTACGGCACCCTGATGGGGTACCGCGACGGGGCCTGTGTGCCCGCCATACCCGACGGGTCCTGCGATATCACCGCACACGTGGCGTTGGACGCCTGCGCGGCGGCGGGCGAGCGGGCCGGGGCGATATCCACAACCTTGACCACACAACGACAGGCGTTGCGCGATCTCGGGGTCAGCGGCGAACGCCCCGCGCTGGCGCTGGCGAGCACCGACCCGGCGGGTTACCTCCGCGCGCTCGCCCGCGTCTCCGAGGAGGCCGAGCTGATCGACCCCGCCGGCCTCGGCGGCTTCGGCTGGCTCGCCCAGTGGAGACGTTGACGGCGCCCCCGCGCCGGCTCGGCCGGTGGACACCACGCCGGCATCCCCGGGTGCTCAGCCGATGGAGACGTTCAGGGCCTCGAGGCCACGGATGACGTAGTTCGGCTTCCAGACCGGCTCCTCGACCAGCTCGATCTTCGGGGCCGCCTTCAGCAGCGCGCCGAACGACTCGGCCAGCTCCACCCGCGCCAGCGGGGCGCCCAGGCAGAAGTGGATGCCCGCCCCGAACGAGATGTGCGGGTTGTCCCTGCGGCCGATGTCCAGCCGTCCCGGGTCGGCGAAGACCTCGGGGTCGTGGTTGGCCGAGCCGTACAGCAGGGCCACCTCGACGCCCTTCGGGATGTCCACCCCGCCGATGGTGACGTCCTCCAGCACCCAGCGCTCGAACAGCTGCAGCGGGGTGTCGTAGCGCATCAGCTCCTCGATCGCGGTGGGCAGCAGCGAGAGATCGTCCCGCAGCCGCTCCAGCTCGCCGGGATTGCGCAGCAGCGCCCACCAGCCGTTTCCTGTGACGTTCACGGTGGCCTCGTGCCCCGCGTTGAGCAGCAGGACGCACGTGCCGACGAGCTCGTCCTCGGTGAGCCGATCACCCTCGTCCACCACCTGCGCGAGCGCGCTGATCAGGTCGTCGCCCGGACGGGCTCGGCGCTCGGCGGCCAGCGCGCGCAGATAGGCGGCGAACTCCGACGCCGCGCGCACCGCCGTGTGCTGCGCCTCGACCGACGGCGCGAGCTCGTACATGCCGCACATGCCGGCCGACCACGGGCGCAGCAGGTGCCGGTCGGCCTCGGGGACGCCGAGCATCTCGGCGATCACCGTCACCGGCAGCGGCTCGGCCACCTCGGCGATCAGGTCGCCGCCCCCGCGCTCGACGAAGCCGTCCACCAGCTCCCCGGCGACGCGGCGCACCCTCGGGCGCAGCTCCTCGACCATGCGCGGCGTGAACGCCTTGGAGACCAGCCGGCGCAGCCGGGTGTGCACCGGCGGCTCGACGTCCAGCATCCCGCCGCGGGTCACCCGCCAGAACGGCTCCTGGAAGTCCGGCTCCGGCCGCCTGCCGAACTCCTCGTGCGAGGCGACGTGCAGGTACGAACGGCCGAGCCTGCGGTCGCGCAGCGCCGCGTTGACGTCCTGGTGCCGGGCCACGAGCCACTGGCCGGTCGGCTCGAAGAAGCTGACCGGCCGGCTGTCGCGGAGCTCCCCGTAGGCGTCGTAGGGATGGGCGACGAAGGCCGGATTCCACGGGTCGAAGCGCACGACGTCATGGTAATCGGGATATCCCGCCACGTCTCACCTGGCCGTCCAGGGATGAGCATCGCCACCGGCCAAGGGAGTGGCCGGCGCACCGCCCGGAACAGCCCTCGAGCCGCACGGAGCGCCGCCGGGGTCAGCGGGCTTCGGCGGGCGGCGCCGGGGCGGCGTCGGGCGCGCCGGTCTCCCCGTAGCGCTCGTGCAGTTCCACCGGCCGCTGGGCGCCCGCCTTCTTGCGCGCACGGATGTTGAGCAGCTCGACCACCAGCGAGAACGCCATCGCGAAGTAGATGTAGCCCTTGGAGATGTGCTGATCGAAGCCCTCGGCGATCAGCACGACCCCGATGAGCAGCAGGAACGACAGCGCCAGCATCTTGATGCTGGGGTACTTCTCCACGAACGCGCTGATCGGCCCGGACGCGAACAGCATGATCACCACCGACACGACCACCGCGGCGACCATGACGCCGATCTCGTCGACCATGCCCACGGCCGTGATCACCGAGTCCAGCGAGAAGACCACGTCCAGCAGCATGATCTGGATGATCACCGAGGTGAACGAGGCCGCCACCCGGCCGCCGGAGTGGCCCGAGGCGCCCTCCAGGCTGTCGCCGATCTCGAAGGCGCTCTTGCCGAGCAGGAACAGCCCGCCCAGGATCAGGATCAGATCGCGCCCGGATATGTCGTGCCCGAACACCGTGAACAGCGGCTCGGTCAGCCGCACGACCCACGACAGCGCGAGCAGCAGCGCCAGCCGGCTCACCATCGCCAGCCCCAGGCCGACCTTGCGGGCCAGGTCACGGCGCTCCGGCGGCAGCTTCCCCGCCAGGATGGAGATGAAGATGATGTTGTCGATGCCCAGGACGATCTCCAGGGCGACGAGGGTCAGGAACCCGATCCATATCTCCGGATTGAGCAGCCAGTCCATCGCGCCTCCTCGGGCCGGGCGTCGGTCACGTCACGGCCCCCGTCCCGGGGAGCCCGTCCCCTGTCAACGCGCGAGGGTCGGTCAAAGTTCGCGATTCGTGAAACGTGTCACCCCTGCCTCATGAGGTTGCGGACAGGCGGGGGAGCCGGGTTATAGTCCCGGTAGGTCATGAGTGCCAGCGTCAAGCCCCGGCTCGCTGGCCGGCAACCCTCGCGCTCGCGGCGGGGTGCCCCGGGTGAGGACCAGGTCCGGCACGAGGTGTGCCGGGCAAGCGCGGGCTCCGTCACACCAACGCCGTGACCGGGTCCCATGACCTTAGGAGGCCGGCGTTGACCGCTCTCACCATCCTGCAGAGCTCCTCCCCCGCCGTTCACGGCACCACCCCGCCGCCCCCCGGCACGTCCCCGCTGCCCTCCGGCACGTTCTCGCCGACCTCCGGCACTTTCTCGCCGGCCGCCGATGCTTTCTCGCCGGTCCCCGGCACGTCATCCCTGGTCCCCGGGGCGAGCGCGCGTCCGGACGCGCCCGCCGTGCTCGGCGCCGACCTGGAGGTGCCGGTCAAGGGCGGGCGCCTGCTGCCGTACGCCAACCTGGACTACGCGGCCAGCGCGCCGTGTCTGGCGCCGGTGAGCGCCGCCGTCGCCGCCGCGCTTCCGGCCTACTCCAGCGTGCACCGGGGCGCCGGGTACGCCTCCCAGCTGACCACCGCCCGCTACGAGCAGGCCCGCCACACGGTGCGGGCCTTCGTCGGCGCCCGCCCCGGGGACGCCGTGGTGTTCACCCGCAACACCACGGACGCCTCGAACCTGCTGGCCCGCTGCCTGCCCGGCGGCACCACCGTCGTGGTCTTCGAGACCGAGCACCACGCCTCGCTGCTCCCCTGGCCCGACGCCGTGCGGCTCGCGCCGCCCGCGTTCGCCGGCGAGGCGGTGCGCGCGGCCGACGAGGCCCTCGCGGCCATCGACGGGCCCGCGCTGCTGGTGGTCACCGCGGCCTCCAACGTCACCGGCGAGCTGTGGCCGATCGCGGCGCTCGCGCACATCGCCCACCGGCACGGCGCGCGCATCCTGGTGGACGCCGCCCAGCTCGTCCCGCACCGCCGGCTCAACCTGACCGCGCTCGACCTTGACTACGTGAGCTTCTCCGGGCACAAGCTGTACGCGCCCTTCGGCGCCGGCGCCCTGGTGGGACGGGCCGACTGGCTCGCCGAGGCCGAACCGTACCTGCGGGGCGGCGGCGCCTCCAAGGCCGTCACCGGAGGCGCGGGCCAGGGCGCGCCGCTGTCCACCGAGTGGAGCGCCGACCCCGAGCAGCGGCACGAGGCCGGCACGCCGAACGTCCTGGGCGCCATCGCGCTGGCCGCCGCCTGCGACGCGCTGTCGGCCACCGGCTGGACGCCCCTGGTCAAGCAGGAGGAACGCCTTCTCACGCTGCTGCGCGACGGCATCGCCGCCATCGACGGCGTCCACGAGCTGTCGCTGTGGGGGCCCGGCCACCCGCGCGTCGGCATCGTCTCCTTCGTCGTGGACGGCTGGACGGCGCGCGAGGTCGCCGAGGCGCTGTCCGCCGAGTACGGCATCGGCGTGCGCGACGGGAAGTTCTGCGCCCACCCCTTCGTCCGGCACCTGCTGGACGCCGTGGGCCGCTCCGCCGACGGTGACTGCGCGGACGGCACCACCGGCGCCGTCCGGGCGTCCATCGGCATCGGCACGACCGAGGAGCACGTGCTTCGCCTGGTCGCCGCCCTCTCAGATCTTGTCTCCCGCCGCTGACGTGACAGCATGGGGTTCATGACCGAACCTCGCGGAACTCGCGGAGGTCCCGGAGCCGGCGGCGCCGCCACGGGCGTCGAGCGGGTCGTCGCGGTCGGGACCGGCGCCAAGGAGCTCGCCACCGAGGACATGATCCTCAACATCGGGCCCCAGCACCCCTCGACCCACGGCGTCCTGCGCCTGCGGCTGACCGTGGACGGCGAGCGCATCGCCTCCGCCGAGCCGATCATCGGATACATGCACCGGGGCGCCGAGAAGCTCTTCGAGGTGCGCGACTACCGGCAGATCATCGTGCTGGCCAACCGGCACGACTGGCTCTCGGCGTTCGCCAACGAGCTCGGCGTGGTGCTCGCGGTCGAGCGCATGCTGGGCATGGAGGTCCCGGTGCGGGCGGTGTGGGCCCGCACGCTGCTCGCCGAGCTGAACCGCGTGCTCAACCACCTGATGTTCCTCGGCTCCTATCCGCTGGAGCTCGGCGCGATCACGCCGGTGTTCTACGCCTTCCGCGAGCGCGAGACGTTGCAGGCGGTCATGGAGGAGATCTCCGGCGGGCGCATGCACTACATGTTCAACCGGGTCGGCGGCCTGAAGGAGGACCTGCCGTACGGCTGGCTGGACCGCGTGAGGCGGGCGGTCGCCGAGGTGCGCGGGCGGCTGCCCGACATCGAGCGCCTCATCCACGGCAACGAGATCTTCATCGCGCGCACACGCGGCGTCGGGGTGCTCGACCGCGAGACGATCATGCAGTACGGCGTCAGCGGCCCCATCGCGCGCGCGTCGGGCGTCGACCTCGACCTGCGCCGCGACGAGCCGTACCTGGCCTACGGCGAGCTGCCGGTCAAGGTCGTCACCCGCACGGCCGGCGACTGCCACGCCCGGTTCGAGGTGCTGCTCGACCAGGTGAAGGCCTCGCTCGACCTGGCCGACGCCTGTGTGGAGCGGCTGCGCTCACTGCCGCCGGGCCCGGTCAACCAGCGGCTGCCCAAGGTGCTCAAGGTGCCCGAGGGGCACACCTACGCCTGGACCGAGAACCCCCTCGGCCTCAACGGCTACTACCTGGTCTCGCGGGGCGAGAAGACCCCGTGGCGGCTCAAGCTGCGCAGCGCGTCCTACAACAACGTCCAGGTGCTCAGGGAGATGCTGCCCGGGCAACTGATCGCCGACATGGTGGCCATCCTCGGCTCGATGTTCTTCGTCGTCGGCGACATCGACAAGTAGAAATCACGGCGCTGACCTGCGCGTTCGACACGGGTTTCCGGCCGGGTGGTTTAACGGGCCTCCCTCTGCGCAGAAGGAGGGTGCGTTAAGGGACAGGGATTCAGGGGTGGCTCCGTGCGAGGCGGGGCCCGGCCGCAGGCCGGGCCCCGCCTCGTGCGTCCGGCCCCGCCTCGTGCGTCCGGCCCCGCCTCGTGCGTCCGGCCCCGCCTCGTGCGTCCGGCCCCGCCTCGTGCGTCCGGCCCGCCTCGTGCGTCCGGCCCGCCTCGTGCGTCCGGCCCGGTCGCGGGCGTCCGGATCCGTTCGGGACGGAGGGCGCCGCTTCGCAGCGGGCGTCCTGATCAGGCTCGGGTGTCCTCGCCGGGCTGCTTCGGCACCTTGCAGCAGTGCTCCAGGTACAGGGCCGCGCAGATGAGGATCACGCAGGCGAGCAGCGAGCCGCCCGCCAGGAAGAAGTCGCGCCGCGGCGTGTCCTGGTCCAGCATCTGCAGGACGTGGAGGACGACCCCGGCGAACATCCCGGCGAAGGCGGCCCCGACATAGGCCGACGCCTTGGCCAGGGCCGCCAGCCGGGCCACCGCGAGCGGTTCCACCGGCTTGGTGTCGGGCTTTCGCTCGATGCGCGCCCGGGTCATCCACCCGCTGTAGGCCTCGCCGACCGCGAGCAGCAGCACGGTGGGGATCGCCGTCCACGGGACGGTCGGCAGGTCGGAGTAGACCTTCTGCAGCAGAGCCCACGTCACGACCGCGAAAGCGACCAGCAGCAGGACGAGCACGCCGGGACGGCTCGGTTTCACACGATCCTCCTCGTTCGCCGGCGGCGGACCGGTCTCGGCCCCGCCGGTCGGTCCGCCGTCATCGCCGGCCGGCCCGCAACCGGGACACGACCCTGCCCACAACAACCCCGCACCATGGGGAAAACGTTCCGGCGCGCCCCTGGCGGTGTCGCCACCGAGCTCAGGCGGACGCCCGCCCACCCTGGGGGAGGCGCCTGCACCACGCTCAGTCGGGCGGCTGGAGCGCCAGATCGGGGCGGAGCCGGACGCCCTTCTGGTCGAGGTCGGCGAGCAGGCCGGCGACCGACCCCCGGCCCGGGAGCACCGCTCCGGGGTCGGCCTGCGACCACGGGACGAGCACGAACGCGCGCTCGTGCGCCAGAGGGTGCGGAAGCGTGAGCTCGGGATCGTCCGACAGCAGCTCACCCACCATGATCAGATCGACGTCGAGGGTGCGCGGCCCCCACGGCTCGGTGCGCACCCGGCCGAACGCGGTCTCCACGCCGAGCGCGCGCTCGAGGATGGCACGGGGCCCGAGCGTCATGGTGCTCCCGATCACGACCGCGTTCAGATAGGGCCGCTGATCGGGCGGGCCGCCGACCGGGTCGGTCTCGTACACCGGGGACACCGCCACGAAGTCGAGCCCGGGCGCGTCGAACAGCGCGTCCACGGCGCCTTGCAGCGTCTCGAAACGGCGGCCGATGTTGCTGCCGAGCGCCAGAACGACCTTCATTACCGCCTCCTCCTGACTGTCACCACCACGTCGTCGAACGGAACGGGGATGGGTGCGGCGGGCTTGTGCACCTTGACCTCGGCCTCCTCGACCAGCTCGGCGGCGAGGCAGGCGTCCGCCAGGCGATGCGCCAGCGTCTCGATGAGGTTGACCGGCTCACCCTCGACGATGGCGGCCAGCCGCAGCGCCAGCTCGCCGTAGTCGACCGTCTTGGTCAGGTCGTCGCCCGCGGCGGCCGGGGCCGTGTCGAGGTGGAGCGTGACGTCCACCACGAACTCCTGGCCCAGCTCGCGCTCGGCGGGCAGGCACCCGTGCCTGCCACGTGCCCGCAGGCCGACCAGGCTCACGCTGTCCATGGTGCTCATCCCCCTGACCGATCGCCCATCACTATCCCCGCCACCCGGCCGCGGAACCGGCCCCGCGCGCGCCCGCCCGTGCACGACGGGACCCACGGGCGGAAGAACCCGGCAGAGCATAACGACACCCGCGCGCCGCGGAGCCCACCCGGACGCTCTGCCCGCGGCCCGCAGGCCCCCGCGGGGCCGCGCGGAGGGGGGAGAGCCACGGGAAGGTCACTCGTCGCTCTCTTCTTCGTCGTCGTCGCCGTCGGCCTGCAGGACCGGGGACCCGTGGTGGAACCACAGCCGCCAGCCGCCGGTGGTGCGGACGAAGGTGTTGGTCGCCACCACCCGGCCCGCCGCGAAGGTGGCGTCCTCGGTGTCGGCGGCGGTCAGGATGTTCTCGGCGCAGGTCAGCACCGCCACATCGCCGATCACCGTCGTGCGCACGTCGGTCAGCACGAACTGGATGTAGGGGGTGTTGGCCATGATGAGCGCCCACGAGCGCAGCACCTCGGCGCGCCCGGTGAGCATGGGCCAGCCCGGATGGACGCACATCGCCACCCGGCCTTCGCCGTCCTCGGCCCAGATCTCGGTCATGCGGTCGAGGTCGCCGCCCTCGATGGCGGTGTAGAACGCCTCGTTGAGCTTCTCGATCTCAGCGTGGGTCGTGCTCATCGAACCCCCTCCGCGCCCCGCCAGGCCGCCGCGACGCGGACGGCGTCGGCGTTGGGCCGCACCTGGTGGACCCGGACGCACCAGGCGCCGGCGTGGGCCGCCAGCGCCGTGACGGCGAGCGTGGCGTCGTCTGACCGGTCGAACGGCCTCGGCGTGCCGTCGGGACCGGCGAGCAGGCGGCCGAGGAACCGTTTGCGCGAGGCGCCGATGATGACCGGGTAACCGAGCTCGCCGAGCCTGCCGACGGCGGCGAGCAGCGGCCAGTTGTGCTCGGCCCGCTTGGCGAAGCCGAGCCCGGGATCGACGACGATCTGCCGCTCGTCGACGCCCTCGGCCAGCACGGAGTCGACGCGCTTGCGAAGCTCTTCGGTGACCTCGGTCACCACGTCGGAGTAGACGGCCCTGGCCTCCATCTCGTGGCTGTGGCCGCGCCAGTGCATCACGACGTAGGGCACCCCGGCGGCGGCGACCACGCGGGGCATCGCCGGGTCGGCCAGGCCGCCGCTGACGTCGTTGACCAGGGCGGCGCCGGCCCGCACGGCCGCCTCGGCGACCTCGGCGCGCATGGTGTCGACGCTGACCGTCACCCCGTGCTCGGCGAGCGTGCGGATGACCGGCTCGACCCGGCGCAGCTCCTCTGCCAGGGGGACGCGCGCGGCGCCGGGGCGGGTGGACTCGCCGCCCACGTCGACGATGTCGGCGCCCTGCTCGACCAGGTCGAGGCCGTGTCGCACCGCGACGTCGGGATCGAACCACTCGCCGCCGTCGGAGAAGGAGTCAGGGGTGACGTTGACCACGCCCATGACCAGACAGCGCCCCTCGTGGGGCAACCCCGGCACCCTCCATGCGGTCATGGCGTCAAGCCTAGGTGCTCCCCGATGACGATCTGTGCCATGGGTCCGGCTTGTGGATAACGAATCGACCCGACACGGACCCGCCCGGGATGTCCCCATCGCCACCTGTGCGCCTGGGGGCGGCGCCAAGGCGCGGACGGCGACCCCAAGTGCCCGCCTCGCCTGACGCGCCCGACCGGCCCGGCGGGCGTCACGCGGAAGCCTGGGTGGGCCGGAGGAAGGGATCAGTGACGGCCGAGAATGAGGGCCATGGCCTCGGCGCGGGTCTTGTCGCTCTCGCGGAAGTCGCCCCGCACCGCCGAGGTGATGGTCTTGGCGCCCGGCTTGCGCACGCCGCGCATCGTCATGCACAGGTGCTCGGCCTCGATCACGACGATGACGCCGCGCGGCGCGAGCACGCCCATCAGCGCGTCGGCGATCTGCGAGGTCATGCGCTCTTGCACCTGGGGGCGCCGGGCGTAGACGTCGACGAGCCTGGCGAGCTTGGACAGACCGGTGATCTGCCCCTTCTCGTTCGGGATGTAGCCGACGTGGGCGACCCCGTGGAAGGGCACCAGGTGGTGCTCGCAGGTGGAGAAGACCTCGATGTCCTTGACCAGGACCATCTCGTCGTGGTCGGCGTCGAAGACGGTGGTCAGGACCTCTTCGGGACTCTGCCCCAGCCCGGCGAACTGCTCGGCGTACGCGCGGGCGACCCGGGCCGGGGTGTCGAGCAGGCCGTCTCGGTCCGGATCTTCACCGATCGCGAGCAGGATCTCGCGAACGGCCTTCTCGATCCGGTCCGAGTCGACCTTGAGCGGCTTCACGGACACCCGTCAGGCCTCGTCCTGGGGCGCCGGGTGGTGGTCGTTGGTCAGGCCCGTGCCCGGGACGGCCGGGGAGCCGGCCGGGAGCGCGGCCCCGTTGCCGTTGCCCGCGATCTCCTTGGGCGTCAGGATGGGCGGGCGGTCGGAGGGGAGCCGCTTGCCGTAACCGGAGTAGGACGGCCGCTTCTCGCGCACGACCACGGAGGCGAAGATCTGCAGCACCTGCTCGCGGGAGAGGGTCTCCTTCTCCATGAGCTCGAGCACCAGATTGTCCAGCACGTCGCGGTACTGGACGAGGATCTCCCACGCCTGGTCGTGCCCGGCCTCGATGAGGCGCCGGACCTCCTCGTCGATCGTGGAGGCGATCTTCTCGGAGTAGTCGCGCTCGTGGCCCATGTCGCGGCCGAGGAAGACCTCGCTGTTGCCGGTGCCGAACTTGCGGGCGCCGAGGTGCTCGCTCATGCCGTACTCGGTGACCATGCGCCGGGCGATCGAGGTGGCCTTCTCGATGTCGTTGGCCGCGCCGGTCGTCGGCTCGTGGAAGACGAGCTCCTCGGCCGTGCGCCCGCCGAGCAGCATGGCGAGCTGGTCGAGCATCTCGGACCGGGTGGCGAGGAACTTGTCCTCCATGGGGAGGGTCATCGTGTAGCCCAGCGCCCGGCCCCGGGACAGGATGGTGATCTTGTGCACCGGGTCGGAGTTCGGCAGGGCGTGCGCCACCAGGGCGTGGCCGCCCTCGTGGTAGGCGATGATCTTCTTCTCCTGGTCGGACATGACCCGGCTCTTGCGCTCCGGACCCGCCATCACGCGGTCGATGGACTCCTCGAGGGTGTTCATCGTGATGAGCTTCTGGTCCTGGCGGGCGGTCAGCAGCGCCGCCTCGTTGATCACGTTGGCCAGGTCGGCGCCGGTGAACCCGGGCGTGCGCCGCGCGATGACGTCGAGGTCGACGTCCTGCGCGAACGGCTTGCCGCGCCCGTGGACCCGCAGGATGCCCTTGCGGCCCTCGAGGTCGGGACGGTCGATGACGACCTGGCGGTCGAACCGGCCGGGACGCAGCAGGGCCGGGTCGAGGATGTCGGGCCGGTTGGTGGCCGCGATGAGGATCACGCCGCCCTTGACGTCGAAGCCGTCCATCTCGACGAGGAGCTGGTTGAGGGTCTGCTCGCGCTCGTCGTGCCCGCCGCCGAGGCCCGCGCCGCGGTGCCGGCCGACGGCGTCGATCTCGTCGATGAAGATGATCGCGGGGGCGTTGGCCTTGGCCTGCTCGAACAGGTCGCGGACCCGGGAGGCGCCGACGCCGACGAACATCTCGACGAAGTCGGAGCCGGAGATGGAGTAGAACGGCACGCCCGCCTCGCCCGCGACGGCGCGGGCCAGCAGGGTCTTGCCGGTGCCGGGCGGGCCGTAGAGCAGCACACCCTTGGGGATCTTGGCGCCGATCGCCTGGAACTTGGCCGGGGCCTGCAGGAACTCCTTGATCTCCTGGAGCTCCTCGATGGCCTCGTCCGCGCCGGCGACGTCGGCGAAGGTGGTTTTGGGGGTGTCCTTGGTGATGAGCTTGGCCCGGGACTTCCCGAAGTTCATCACCCGGGAACCGCCGCCCTGCATCTGGTTCATGATGAACAGGAAGATCAGGACGATGATGACGATCGGCAGGAAGCTGATCAGCAGGCCGACGAGGAAGTTCTCGGTCGGCACCGTGATCTTGTAGCCGTTCGGCAGCTTCTTGGCGTCGACCTGGGCCTGGAGCTGCCGCTGCAGCTCGACGCCCTGACCCTGGACCCAGTACGCGTAGAAGCGGTCCTCTCCGTTGACCTTCTGGAGAGTCTTGATCTCTATGCGCTGGTCCTTGTCGACGATCACCGCGTTGTCGACATTGCCACTCTGGATCTGGCTGATGACGAACGAGGTGTCCTTCTGGGCATAGTTGCTGTTGCCGCTCCAGAATGTGGAGGCGAGCAGGAGCAGCACGACGATGCCCAGGATCCACAGCAGTGGCCCACGTGTAAATCGCTTGAGATCCATCCGATGCGGAACCCCTGCGGGCCCGTCCCTTCCTGAACACGGCCTGACGCCCCGGGCGAACCCGGGGTTAGCGGCATCCCGAACCGCTCCTGCAAATGACCACCCGGAGGCGATCACACCTCCGGAGACCTCCGAAGGTACACCGGGCCGCCGCGCAGGGTCACTGCTCCGGCGACACCGGCTTTGTCCTACCAACGTACGTCAGGCGGTCCCGTGTTCCCCACGGCGAGACCGATTGACGGTGTATTACAGCACTTGGCGAGTTGGAACTTCGCTCAGGGCTTACTCGGCCCCGTAGACGTGGCGGGCGAGGGTGCCGATGAAGGGGAGATTGCGGAAGCGCTCGGCATAGTCCAGCCCATACCCGATCACGAATTCGTTGGGGATGTCGAAACCGACATATTTCACATCGATCGGCACCTTCACCGCGTCGGGCTTGCGGAGCAGGGTGCAGATCTCCACCGACGCCGGGTTGCGCGACTGCAGGTTGTGCACCAGCCACGACAGGGTCAGCCCCGAGTCGATGATGTCCTCCACCACCAGCACGTGCCGCCCGGCGATGTCGGTGTCGAGGTCCTTGAGGGTGCGGACCACGCCCGACGACTTGGTGCCCGCCCCGTACGACGAGACGGCCATCCAGTCCATCTGCACCTCGACGTGCAGGGCGCGCGCCAGATCGGCCATGATCATGACCGCGCCCTTGAGCACCCCCACGATCAACAGGTTCTTGCCCGCGTAGTCCGCGTCGATCTGTCCGGCGAGCTCCTTGATCTTCGCCTGAAGTTCTTCCTCGGGAATGAGGACCTTCTCCAGGTCCATGCCCATGTCGGCTGCGTCCACCTGCGGTTTTCCTTCATGTGAGGGTGCTGGCGAATATCAGGGTGCCATACCGCCGCACCACGCCCACCCCCCCGGGTAGCTCCACCATCCGCTGGCCCCGCCAGGCGGTGATCAGGCGGTCCACCTGCTCGATGTGCACGGCCGCCAGCGCCGAGCCCGCCGCGCCCGCCGCCAGGGCCGCCCGCTGGATCACCCGGCGGCGCACGGCGGCCGGCAGACCGGTCAGCTCGTCGACGGCCAGCCCGGCGCCGGTGTCGCCGAGCCGCGCGCAGACCTCGTCGGCCCAGGCGTCCAGCGCGTCGGCGTCGTCCCTGCAGAGCCCTGCGGTGCGCGCCAGCGCCTCGGTGACGCCCGGCCCGAGCGCCCGTTCGAGCACCGGCAGCACGTCGTGGCGGACCCGGACCCGCGTGTAGGCGGGATCGGCGTTGTGCGGGTCCTCCCAGGGCACCAGGCCCAGCGCCTCGCACGCGGCGCGGGTGGCGCGCCGGGCGACGCCGAGCAGCGGCCTGCGGTACAGCCCCGCGGCCGCCGGCATCCCCGCCAGCGACCGGGTGCCGCTTCCCCGCGCGAGCCGCAGCAGCACGGTCTCGGCCTGGTCCTCACGCGTGTGCCCCAGCAGCACGGCCGACGCGCCGAGCCGCTCCGCCGCCGACGACAGCGCCCCGTACCTGGCCTCCCGCGCGGCGGCCTCCGGGCCGCCCGCCGTGCCCACCCTCACCGTGAGCGCCTCGGCCGGCTCCAGCCCGAGCCCGGCCGCCAGGCGGGCGACCTCCTCGGCCCGCTCGCGGGAACCCTCCTGCAACCCGTGGTCGACCGTCAGCAGCCCGGCGCGCAGGCCCAGGCGCGGCGCGGCGAACCCCAGGCAGGCCGCGAGCGCCAGCGAGTCGGCGCCCCCGCTGCACGCCGCCAGCACCAGGGCTCCCCTCGGCAGGCCGGCCAGCGACAGGCGCAGCTCACGGCGGATCCGGGCGACGGCGGGATGAGGTCCCATGCGTCCTAGTGTGGTGCGCCCGGCCGGCGGCGCCGACCACCGGCCGGGTCAGGACACGCCGTGGTCAGGCGTGCCCGTTGGCGGAGGGCAGCTCGGGGGCGCGCACCACGCGCGCGATCCACGCCTCGGGGTTACGGATCTCGCTGTGGTCGGGCAGCGTCGTGGGCGATCCCCACACGCGGTTGAACCCGTCGACGCCGACCTCCTCGACGACCTTGCGGACGAAGGCCGACCCCTCGGCGTACTGCTTGAGCTTGAGGTCGACGCCGAGCAGCCGCCTGACCGTCCTGTCGAACCGCGAGCCGCCGTGCCTGCGGTGCTGGAACTTGGCGCGGATGTCGGCCACCGAGGGCACCACGGCCGGCCCGACGGCGTCCATCACGTAGTCGCCGTGGCCCTCGACCAGGGTCATCACGGCCGTCAGCCGGTCGAGGATCTCCTTCTGCTCGGGGGTCTGGATGGCGTCGATGAGGTTGCCCTCGCCGCCCTTGATGGCATCGGCGACGGCGTCGGAGGCCGCGCGCAGGCGCTCGAGCATGGTGCCGAGGTCGATGTCGGAGGCGAGCAGGAACTCGGTCATCTGGGCGCGCACGTACTCGCGCAGCCACGACACGCCGGTGAACTGCACCCGGTGGGTCTCTTCGTGCAGGCAGACCCACAGCCGGAAGTCACGGGGGTCGACGCCCAGCTCGCGCTCGGTGTGGACGATGTTGGGCGCGACCAGCGTGAGCCGGCCGGTGGGCGCCTGTCCGCTCGGGTCGGGCGGCAGGAACAGCTCGTACTGCCCGAGGACGCGCGTCGCCAGGAACGCCAGCACCGCGCCGACCTCGACACCGGTGACCCGCGAGCCCACCGCGCCCACCAGGGCGGGGATCTGCGTGCGCCGGGTGTTCATGCGCTCGGTCAGGGGCTCCAGGACGACCCGGAACCCTTCCACGTTGGCGCGGATCCAGCCCGGCCGGTCGACGACCGTCGCCTCCTCGGGCTCTGCCGCGCCGTTGATGCGCGCGAATTCCTGTACGTGCCCCTCGGCCTCGCGCGAGAGCCGCCGGAGCTCGGTGACGGCGTGGCGGGCCTCCTCTCGGCTCACCTGCGGCCCGGGGCGCACAAGACGGACACCGGTCGAGACGGCCAGATCCCAGTCGATCACCTGCATGTTCACCACCGTACGTCGTGCGGTGCGATTATGGGCAACCGCATCCGCTGACGAGCGCGGCCAGCCGGTCGAGCGCCGCCACGGCCCCGTCGGGATCGCTCACCTTGTCGGCCATGAACGCGAAGGCCACCAGCCGGCCGTCGGCGGTCCTGGAGAGACCGGTCAGGGTGTTCACCCCGTTCAACGTGCCCGTTTTGGCCCGTACCACTCCCGCAGCCGACTTGCTGTCCTTTTTGTCGTACCGGTGGCCGAGCGTGCCGGTGAACCCGGCGATGGGCAACCCGCTGATGACGGCGTGCAGACGGGGATTGGCCGGGGACGCCGACAGGGCGATCAGGCGGGCGAGCGCGGCGGGGGTGATGCGGTTGCGGGTGGACAGCCCGCTGCCGTCGAAGACCGTGACGCCTCCGGCGACGCCCAGCCGCTTCAGCGTCCCGGTGACGGCCCGGGCGACGCCCGTGAACGTGCCCGGCGCGCCCTCCTTGACCGCCACCAGGTGGGCGAGCCCCTCGGCCAGGTCGTTGTCGCTCTGGGTCAGCATGTGCTCGACCAGCTCGTACACCGGCGGCGACTCCACCCTGGCGACCTCGCGGGCGGCGGCCGGGGCGCCGGACCGCCCGGGCGACTTGGCGACCTTGATGCCGCCGCGGCGCAGCAGGGACGCGAACGCCTCGGTCGCCGAGCGCGGCGGGTCGGCGTACCGTGCCGAGCCCCGCGGATCCTGGCGGCCCTCGTCGATGGTCAGCGCCGTCACCGGCGCGACGCTGCCCTCCGGCACGTACCCGGGCTTCCACCCCGGCGCGGTGCGGGGCCCGCTGAACAGCGAGTCGTCGTAGGACAGGCGCACGGAGGACACGCCCGCGGCCTTCAGCGCCTGCGCGGTGCGGGAGGCCAGCATGGCCAGCGAGGCGAAGCGGGGATAGGAGGCGGACAGGTTCGCCCTCGGCCCGGCGAGCGTGGGGTCGCCGCCGCCGACCAGGATGATCTCGCCGGGCTTGCGCTGGACGACGCGGGTGGCCACGCGGGTGTCGGGGCCGAGGGAGGTCAGCGCCGCGACGGCGGTCGCGACCTTGGTCGTGGAGGCCGGGGTGAGGCCGGTGTCGGCCCTGCTTCCGTACAGGGTGCCCCCGCCGGCGACGTCGACCACGACCGCGCCCACGCTGCCGCCGAGCGCGGAGTCGCCGAGGGCACGGGACAGGCGGGAGGCCAAAGTACCCTTCGCGGGGAGAGGCCCGTCGGGGGCGGCGGCCAGCACCGGGCCCGCCGTCACGATGGCGGCGGACGGTGAGGTGCGTGGCGAACCCGCGACCGGTGGCTTCGCCCGAGGGGAGCCCGGCTCGCCGCGGGTGAGGAAGTACGCGCCCGCCGCGCACACGAAGAGCTGGAGCAGGGCGAGGGTCGTCACCGCGACCAAGCGCTCGCGCCGCACCACCTCACCGACCTCTTTCCCGAATGCGTCATCCTGGATATACGCCTACGAGACATTAACGCCGCCCCGGACCATCCGGGAGGCTTGAGCGGAGGAACCGCAGTGGAGTTCGACGTTGTCGTTGAGATCCCCAAGGGACAACGCAACAAGTACGAGGTCGATCACAAGACGGGCCGCATCCGGCTGGACCGCCTTCTTTTCACCTCCACGCAGTACCCCGCCGACTACGGCTTCATCGAGAACACCCTCGGCGAGGACGGCGACCCGCTCGACGCGCTGGTGCTCCTCCAGGAACCGACGTTCCCCGGCTGCCTGATCAGCTGCCGGGCCGTGGGCATGTTCCGGATGACCGACGAGAAGGGCGGCGACGACAAGGTGCTCTGCGTCCCCGCCACCGACCCTCGCATGGAGCACATCCGCGACATCCACCACGTCCCGGAGTTCGACCGGCTGGAGATCCAGCACTTCTTCGAGGTCTACAAGGACCTCGAACCCGGCAAGTCGGTCGAGGGCGCCAACTGGGTCGGCCGCACGGAGGCCGAGATCGAGATCCAGCGCTCGATCAAGCGCCACCTCGACCACGAGGCCGCCTTCGGGAGCGAGCACCCCGGCGCCGACGGGCACTGACCGTCCCGGCACATGGCCCGGCACATCGCCCGGCGCACGTCCCGGCGTAGATCGCGGCACATGACCCGGCACCCGTCCCAGCGCAGGTCGCGGCACATGGCCCGGCTCGCGCCCCGGCCGCCGCGGCGGGCGGGCGCGCCCGGGCCCTCTCCGGGCGAGCGGCGGTCGCGGCGTCGTGTGGCACATCTCACGGGTTTTCCCCGCGCCGGTGGCGCACACACCCCGACGACTACGCTGAGTCACCATCCAGGCGGAGCAGGCGGGAGATCCACGGCCGCACCCCGGCCGGTGGGGGGAGCGGGGCGCGCGGGTAGGTGAAGACGGGGGCCGGGCGCCCGTACGCGGCGCCCAGCTCGGCGGCCTTGCACCAGTCGGCGAGCGTGCGGCACACGGCCCAGGCGGCGCCCAGGGCCGGTCTGGCCTCCGCGTGCCGCTCCCAGATGCGCATCAGCGTGACGGTGGCCTGGGCCGCCGTGTAGCCGTCGTCGGGATAGGCGGTGCCGGCCAGGTAGGGGGCGATTACCTGGCCGGCGAAGCGGGTGTCCAGCACCCAGGTCCAGTTGGCGACGACCAGGCCGAGCACGGGGCCGGGCACCGCGGAGGCGGCGCCGTACATGAGCTGCTGGCGCGGCCCGGCGAGGCGGCGGCCCGGCCACAGCCAGCTCACGTCGGCCGGGGGTTCGCCGTCCGACAGCCAGGAGAGCACCGCGAGCCCGCGGGCGGTCTGCAGGCGGCACAGTTCGAGCACGTCGCGCAGCATGCGCGGCCCCGGGTCCAGCCAGACCGGCCAGTCGGCGCGGTGGACGCGAGGGACCAGGACGGTCAGGCCGGACGCGACGGGCCGCGGGAAGACCCGGCAACCCAGGGGTGAGTCGTCACTGACGGTGAACACGGCCCGCGCCCTGAGGCCGGGCCGCCCGGACGACCGTGCGCCCGGCCGGAGCGGACCGGCCCGAACCGGCCGACGCGGAGGAGGACGACCCGCCCGAACCGGTCGGCGCGGAGGAGGACGACCCCGCCGAGCCGGTCGGCGCGGGGGACGACCCCCCGGTCGGCGCGGGGGACGACCTGCCCGAGCCGGTGGGCGTGGGGGTGGCGGTCGGCGCCGGGCGCGTCCTTTGGGGGCACGGGGTGCGCCTGGGGTGGTTCTGGTGGGTGTGCGACGGCCGAGGGGCGGGGGGCCGCTCGCGCGGCGGGCGGGGAGGCGTGGGGGGCGGGGCGGTGGGCGGGCCCTGCCCCGGAGGCGTGGCGGTCGGCGGGGCGGTCGGACGGGGGGTCGGGGCGGGCGGCC
>NZ_JBEXGT010000028.1:0-123944 GCF_040607475.1 Sphaerisporangium sp. NPDC005288
CCCGCCGCCCCGCCCGCCGCCCCGGCTCCGGCCGGACCGCCCGCGCTCGGGCCGCCCGCGCCCGTCCCGGCGGGCGGCGGTGACGGCGAGCCCACCCGGCCCGGCGAGCTCACCCGGCCCGCCGGCGCCCACGCGCGCGCCGCCGGCGACCAGGCAAGGGACGCGCTCGGCGCGCTGCGCGCCGAGGTCGCCAAGGCGGTCGTGGGGCAGGACGCCGTGGTCACCGGGCTGGTCATCGCCCTGCTCTGCAAGGGCCATGTGCTGCTGGAAGGCGTCCCCGGCGTCGCCAAGACGCTCCTGGTGCGCACGCTGTCGGCCACGCTGGCGCTGGAGTTCAAGCGGGTGCAGTTCACCCCCGACCTGATGCCGGGCGACGTCACCGGCTCGCTGGTCTACGACGCCAAGACGGCGGAGTTCGCCTTCCGCGAGGGGCCGATCTTCACCAACCTGCTGCTCGCCGACGAGATCAACCGCACGCCGCCCAAGACCCAGGCCGCGCTACTGGAGGCGATGGAGGAGCGGCAGGTCAGCGTCGACGGCTCGCCCATGCGGCTGCCCGACCCGTTCGTGGTGGTCGCCACGCAGAACCCCGTCGAGTACGAGGGCACCTACCAACTGCCCGAGGCGCAGCTCGACCGGTTCCTGCTCAAGCTCACCGTGCCGCTGCCGCCCCGCGACCAGGAGATCGCGGTGCTCGAACGGCACGCGCTCGGCTTCGACCCCAAGGACCTCACGCACGTCAAGCAGGTCGCCTCGGCGGCCGACCTGGCCGCCGGACGGGCCGAGGTCGCCAAGGTGCACGTCGCGCCCGAGGTGCTCGGCTACGTCGTGGACCTGGCCCGGGCGACGCGGATGTCCCCGTCGCTCCAGCTCGGCGTGTCGCCGCGCGGCGCCACGGCCCTGCTGGCCGCCTCCCGCGCGTGGGCCTGGCTGTCCGGGCGTTCGTACGTCACCCCGGACGACGTCAAGGCGCTGGCCAAGCCGGCGCTGCGCCACCGCGTGCAACTCCGCCCGGAGGCCGAGCTGGAGGGGGCGACGCCCGACGGCCTGCTCGACGGCGTCCTGGCCTCGGTCCCGGTCCCCCGCTGATGGCGCTCACCGGCCGCGGGGGGCTGATCGCCGCGCTCGGCGCGGTCGTGGTGCTGTTCGCGCCGCGCCCCGGGTACGCCGTGCTCGGCCTGCTGCTGGTGCTCGGCGCCCTAATCGCCGTGGACCTGCTGCTGGCCGGGAGCGTCCGCCCGCTGAGTTTCCACCGCGGCGGCGAGCGGCTGGTGCGGCTCGGCGAGTCGGTGACCGTCGAACTGGTCGTGGCCAACCCCGGCCGCCGCCGCGTACGGGGCGCCCTGCGGGACGCCTGGCCGCCGTCGGCGGGGGCCGCGCCCCGTCACCTGCGCCTGGACGTCCCGGCCGGCGAGCGGCGCCGCCTGGTCACGACGCTGACGCCCGCGCGGCGCGGCGACCGCGAGGCCGTGACGGTCACCGTGCGCTCGCTCGGCCCCCTCGGCGTCGCCGCGCGGCAGGGGTCGCACCAGGTGCCGTGGTCGGTGCGCGTGCTGCCCCCCTTCCTCAGCCGCAAGCACCTGCCGGCGAAGCTGTCCAAGCTGCGCGCGCTGGAAGGGCAGCATCCCGCGCTGGTGCGCGGCCAGGGCACCGAGTTCGACTCCCTGCGCGAGTACGTCGTGGGCGACGACGTGCGCTCGATCGACTGGCGGGCCACGGCGCGCCGCTCGGACGTCGTTGTGCGCACCTGGCGTCCCGAACGCGACCGGCGGGTGCTGATCGTCCTGGACACCGGCCGCACCTCCGCCGGCCGCGTCGGCACCTCCCCTTTCCCCCAGCCGCCTCCCGGCGGCGCCCCGGCGTCACCGCCGAACAGGAACGGCGCCTCTCCGTTCCTGCGGCCGGACCGTGAGGGCTCCTCCGCGTACCCGCAGGGTGGGAGCGGCGCCCTGGTGACGCGGGGCGAGGCGGGATGGCCGCGCCTCGACTGGTCGATGGACGCGGCGCTGCTGCTGGCCGCGCTCGCCACCCGCGCCGGGGACCGCGTCGACTTCCTCGCCCACGACCGCGCCGTGCGGGCGTGGATGTCCGGCGCGTCGCGCACCGACTCGCTGGCGGCCCTGGTCAACGTGATGGCCCCCATCGAGCCTGAGCTGGTGGAGGCCGACTCGGCGAGCATGGTGGCGGCCGTGCTGTCGCGCGCCAAGCGGCGCTGCCTGGTGGTCCTGCTCACCGACCTCAACCCCGCGGCCATGGACGAGGGCTTGCTGCCGGTGCTTCCGCAGCTCGCCTCGCGCCACCTGGTGCTGGTCGCGGCGGTCTCCGACCCGCGCGTCGCCGAGATGGCGTCCGGGCGCGGCACGGCCGAGCTGGTCTACGACGCGGCGGCGGCCGAGCACCTGCGCGGGCAGCGCGCCCGGCTCACCGCGCTGCTGCGGCGCCAGGGCTGCGAGGTGGTCGACGCCGTCCCCGACGACCTCGCCCCGGCCCTGGCCGACGCCTACCTCTCCCTCAAGGCCGCCGGCCGCCTCTGACAGCGGCTCGCGACGGGGTGGAGCCACGCGGGGGTGCCGGCCGGGGGACCAGAGGCTCCGGGACCACCGGGGTGGCGAACCGCGCCCGGGGATCGCGCCGGGGTATCTCATCGCCCGGGGTATCTCATCGCCCGGGCACGGGCTCAGCCGCACACGTCGGTATAGGCGACCTCGCCGACCTGGCGCCGCCATTCCTGCGGCGCGGGTCCGCCCCCGGCCCGGGCGCAGACCTGCGACGCGATCCGGTCGCCGTCGAGGGGATACCACCTGACCACCCCGTCGGGCGTGGCGCTGACGAGCGTGCGGCCGTCCTCGCCGAAGGCCAGCGACGCCTGCCCCTGGAAGCCCTCTCCTGTCAGACCATCGAAGACCAGTCCCAGCGGCAGGCGGCTGGACACCTCCCACAACCTCACCCTGTCACCGGACCCGTACGTGGCGATCGTGCGGCCGTCGGGCGACCACACGGCGGTCGCGATCCCACCTTCGCCCGCCTCCGGGAACGCCTGGCCCGTGGGTGCGCGGAAGTCCGCGTCCCAGACCGACAGCCGGGTCGTCTCCACGCCGATGGCGACGCGACGGCCGTCCGGGCTGAACGCGTACGGCCCGGCCGCCAGGCTGCCCGTCCCGCCGGGCCGCGGGAGCCGGATCCGCCTGGCCGGATCGACGAGCGAGAGCTCGGTGTCGACCCCGGCCACCAGCAGCCTTCCGTCCGGGCGGTAGGCCATGCGCGCGGATCCCGCCACCTGCGGCACGACGACGGCCCGCCCGCGGCCGAGGTCCCACAGTTCGAGCGGTCCGGCGGGGCCGAGGTGGTCCGGCGCGACCGCGAGCGTGGCGCCGTCCGGGCTGAACGCCAGACCGGCGACGCCCTGGGCCTCGCGGTCCGCCACCGGGAAGGAGGTGGTCACCGACCCGTCGGAGGTGTCCACGATCACCACCCCGGCCCGCGCCGCCGCCGGGAGCGCGCCGCCCGGCCGGCGCTCTTCTCGGCCCCCCGTGCCGACGGGACCACGGGGAGCGACAGAACCTGTGGGAGGTGTGGTAGCGCTGGAGAGCTCGGCCGTCTCGGGTGCGCCGGGCGCACCGAGGCGGACGAGCCCTCCGATGGCCAACCTGCCGCCGTCCCGGCTGAAGGCGAGGGCGGGAAGCGTGTACGACGGGTTCTCCAGCGCGACGGGCCGGCCGATCGTCCGGCCGGCCCGGACGTCCCACAGCCGTACGGCCTCGCCGTCGTACAGGGCCAGCACCCGGCCTCCCGGCCCGAGCAGAGCCTTGCCGCCCTCAGAGGACCCGGGCAGGACCGGCCGGTCGAGCAGGGGCGCCAGGTCCAGCGTGGTCACCGCGCCATAGGACGACAGCACCCGCAGAGCGTGGTCGGTCTCGTCGAACCACAGGTCCGCGATCTCCACGCCCAGCTCCCGCTGCGCGACGATCTGGCCGTCCGCGAGCCGCAGGACGACCAGCTCGCGAGGCCCCCACAACGCCACGAAGCGGTCGCCGTACCCGAAGGCGATGTCGTCGCCCACCGGCCCGGCGCCGTCGGCCTTCAGCGGGGCGCCCGTGCGCGCCCGGCGCAGCAGGAGCTTCACGCCCCGCACCTCGGGAAGCGACTCGGTGACGGCCAGCGTCCGGCCGTCCTGGCCGAACTCGACGTCACGGACGTTCTTCTTCTCGGGCAGCCAGCCCGCCGGAACGCGGCGCCCTGTCTTCAGGTCCCACAGCTCGGCCCGCCCCCGCCCGGTCGAATGGACGACCCCGAGGGTGCCGTCGGCGTTCACGGCGTCCACTCCCGCACCGGAACCGGCGCGGACCTTCTCGTTCCGGGCGAGGTCCCACCACACCGCCGCCCCCGAACCGCCGCGGCCCTCCGGTACGGCGAGCAGGCGCCCGGTGGGATCGAAGCGCAGTTCGCCGAGGTCCCCCCGGGCGGCCCCACCGGCGAACCGGTTTCCGATCGCCGTGCCGGCGGCCAAGTCCCACAGGCGCACGCCGCCGTCGTCCTGGAGCGCCAGGACCTTCCCGTCTGGGCGCAGCGCCGCCTTCACCACCGACGTTCCGACGCCGGAGAACCGGCGGGCCGCCCGGCGGGCGCGCACGTCCCAGACCGTCACCTGACCGGCGCGGACGGCCACCAGCGTGCGCCCGCCGGGACCGCACGCGTACACCGTCCCGGCGGTGACGTCGGGGTCGGTGAAGGCGTCGATCACGGGTTGGGACCGCGAGTCGTGCAGCGCGCCGAGCGACTGGGGAAGCGCCGGAGCCAGCCTGTAGGCCGCCACGCTCATGAGCATCGCCAGCCGCGGATCGCGTTGCCGCAGGTCGGCGGCGCGCACCGCGAGCGATCGGGCACTCGCCTCGTCCCGCTCGCGGTTGGCGACGCGGCGCAGGTACTCCGCGAGGCCGCCGCCCGCGAGCGCGAGGACGAGCAGGACGGCGAGCGCCGCCGCGAGCATGCCGCGGCGCCGGGAGGTGCGCCTGGCCAGGGTGGCGGCGGCCTCCAGGTACTCGCGTTCCAGCGGGATCAGCGTGACGTGCCGGCGTCCGGCCGCCGCCCAGCGGAGCGCCCTGTCCAGCCCCGACCCGTGCAGCAGGTCGCCGGATTTGCGGCCGAGGCGGTCCCACGCCCGGGCGGCCTCGGTGAGCCGCCGGTGGACGGGCAGGCCGTCGCGGTCCTCGGCCACCCACTCACGCAGCCTCGGCCACGCCTGGATCAGCGCCGGGTGGGCCAGCGTGAACGCGGCGCCGGTCTCGACGACGAGCCCGGCGGCGCCGTACACGCCGAGCAGCGACGCGGCGGGGCCGTCGCCGGAGACGCCGGGCAGCTCCTCGCGCGGTACGTGCCTGATCGTCTCCTCGCCGTCCTCCGAGGCGCCCACCATCCGCAGGAACACCTCCGGCGCGACGGCGCGCTCTCCCTCGGAGAGCTCCTGGTAGAGCTCTTCGGCGAGCGTTCCGAGATCCGGCTCGCCGGCGCGTGCGGCGTCCGGTGGCCGCACCCCGGCCGCGACGACCCCACCGTCCGCGAGCAGCGGGTCCCCGTCCGAGCCGTCCACCGCCCCGCCCCAGCCAGAGGCGGGCCGGCCGCCGTCCGCGCCACCCGCGTCCCCCGAGCCGGAGAGAACGCCGGTACCGGCCGTTCCGCCCGTACCTTCCATGCTGCTCATGCCAGTCATGCCGGTCATGCCGCCCAGCAGGGTCAGTAGGAGAGCACGCGCCGAGGGCCGCGCCTCCGCCTCACGCGCCAGCGCGCCGGCCACCACGCTTCTGAGCGGGTCCGCCAGGACGCCGACGTCGGGCCGCAGGTCCAGCACCTTGGTGACGACGGCGAACGGATCGCGCTCGGGGACGGCGTCGTGGCCGGTCGCGGCGAACAGGACGGTCAGCCCAAAGGCCCAGATGTCGGCGGCGGCCGAGGCCTCGCGTCCGGCGAAGAGCTCGGGGGCCATGTAGTTCGGCGTGCCCATGATCGGACCAGTGGTCGTCCCCGGGGCTCCGAGCTGCCGGGCCACCCCGAAGTCGATCACCCGGGGGCCGTCGGGGCCGAGGATGATGTTGTCCGGTTTGAGGTCGCGGTGGACGATCCCGACCTGGTGGATGGCCGTGAGGGCGGTGGCGACGCCGATGGCCAGCCGCAGCAGCAGATCCCCCTCGTACGGCCCGGTGCGGCCGATCACCTGGCGCAGGTTCGGCCCGGCGACGTACTCGCTGACGATGAAGGGCTCCGGGACGTCGGTCCTGGCCTCGAGCACCCTGGCCGTGCAGAACGACGCCACCCGCTGTGCCGCCACCGCCTCCTTGGCCAGCCGGGCGCGCGAGGCGGGGTCGTCCAGCCGGGGCACCTTGACCGCGACGCGCTCTCCCTGCTCGCCGTAGGCCTCGTAGACGACCCCCTGGCCGCCCGCGCCGAGCCGTCCCGCCAGCCAGTAGCCGCCCAGCCGCTGCGGATCGGAGGGGGTGAGCGGCGACAGGGCCATCGGGTCCTCCCGTGGTATATGAAGGCTTGCGGTTACCGGACGTCTGACGCATCTCACCGGAGATTGTCATGGAATTTCGGATCATGGGGTCGTTACAGGTACAGGACGGCGCGCGGGACCGTACCCCGACGGCCCCCAAGCACCGGGACCTCCTGGCGGTCTTCGTCCTGAACGCGCGGCGCCCCATGACGCTCGCCCGGCTGCGGGGCCTGCTGTGGCCGCGGGAGGACGGCGACCGGTCCGACTCCCTGCTCCGGGGCTACATCGGCCGGCTCCGGCAGTCGCTCGGCAAGGACGTGATCACGACGACGTCCGGCACGTACATGCTGGCGATCGAGGAGGACCGGCTCGACGTCCACCGTTTCCGGCGGCTCGTGGAGCGAGGGCTGCGCTCCGCGCGGGAGGGCCAGGACGACCAGGCCCGATCCCACCTGCGCGAGGCGCTCGACCTGTGGCGGGGGCCCGTCCTGGAGGACGTCGACCCCGACGGGCACCGATGGGTGGAGACCACCGCCCTCCGCGAGGAGCTGGAAGAGCTCCGCCTGCTCGCCGTCGAACGGAGCGTCGACCTCGACCTCAAGGCCGGGCACCACCGCGAACTCGTCCCCGACCTGCGGCAGCTCACCAGATGGCATCCAACATGGCAGCGCTTCCACGGGCAGTACATGCTCGCGCTCTACCGCAGCGGCCGCCGCGTGGAGGCGCTGGAGGCCTACACCCGGCTGCGTGAGGCGCTCGACGAGGGGCACGCCCTCGAACCCGACCCCGCGCTGCAGCTCCTGTACCACCGGATGCTCCACGACGACGTCTCGCTGCACGTCTCCGCCGGGCCGCCCGTGCTGCTGCCCTACGACGTCGCCCACTTCACCGGCAGGCAGGACCTGCTGGAACGGCTCGACCGGCTGACCGCCGACCCGGCCGCGCCGGCCACGGTCGTCGTCCACGGCCAGGCGGGCGCGGGCAAGTCGGCGCTGGCCGTGCACGCCGCCTGGCGCGGGCGCGACCGCTTCGCCGACGGCGTCTTCTACGCCGACCTTCGCGGCGACCACGGCCGGCCGGTCGACCCCGGCGCGGTCCTTTCGGACTTCCTGCGCTGGCTCGGCTGCCCGGCGCAGGCCGTGCCCGCCACGCTGGAGCACCGCGCGCGGCTGTTCCGCGCCTACACCGCCGACCGGCGACTCCTGCTGCTGCTCGACAACGCCGCCGACGAGGGCCAGGTACGGCCGCTGCTGACCTCCTGCCCGGCGTTCGTCACCAGCCGGTCCGCGCTCGGCGGCCTCACCGACGCCGTGCGGCTCCCGGTGGACGTCCTCGGCGACGACGACGCGCTGGAGGTGCTGGAGGTGCTGATCGGCCCCGAGCGCGCGTCCGCCGAACGCCCCGCCATGGTGAGGCTCGGCCGCATCTGCGGCGGCCTGCCCATCGCCCTGCGCATCGCCGGAGCCCGGCTCGCCGCGCGCCCGGCGTGGACGGTGGAGCACCTCGTCGGGCTCCTCGACGACGAGCACCTACGGCTCGACCTGCTGCACTCGGGCGACCAGACCGTGCGGAGCGTGTACTCGATCGGCTACGAAGGGCTGCCCGACAAGGCCCGGCGCATGCTGCGGATGCTCGGGGCGATCTCCGCGCCCGACTTCGCCGACTGGGTCGCCGCGCACTTCGGTGGCGAGGCCGAGACCCTGGTCGACGCGGGCCTGCTGGAGACCCACGCCATCGACGTGGCCGGCCAGGTCCGCTACCGGATGCACGACCTGACCCGGCTGTACGCGCGCGAGCAGCTGATCGCCCAGAGCGGCGAGAACGCCGTCCGCGACACGCTCATCGGGCTGCTGAGCGTCGTCATGACCAGAGTCCAGGCATCCCGGTTCCCCCTCCTGTCCACCGGCCCGGCCGACCAGCCCCTCCCGGCCACCCCCCTCCAGGGCCTGTCAGGCGACCCTCTCCCCGGCCGGCCGGGCCATCCCCTCCCGGCCCGCCCGGGTTCGCGCTCGCAGACCTTCGTCACCACCGACATCCGCACGTCGGTGACCTGGCTGCTCGCCGAGCGCGACTTCCTCACCGGCCTCGTGGAGGACCTTCACAAGGCCGGGCTGTGGGACGGCGCCCGGCGGCTCGCCCACCTGCTCGTGCCGTTCCTCGAACGCCACCGGTTCCTCGACGCCTGGCGCCACATCGGCGAGCTCGCCCTGGACGCGGCACGCCAGGCCGGCGACCCCCGCGCCGAGGCGCTGGTGCTGCGCGACCTCGGCGACCTGCACCGGGCCGAGCACCGATGGGATCGCGCCCACGAGCGGCTCCGGCTCGCGCTCAGCATGTTCCTGCGCGCGGGCGCCGCCAAGGACATCGCGCACACCAGGCGCCGGCTCGGCCAGGTCCTGCTGGAGCTGGGCAGGCCCGCGGACGCGGAGCGCAACCTCACCGCCTGCCTCGCCACCTTCGACGGCCACCCCTCCGATGGCGAGAACGGCAGAGGGGCGGCGGAGGCGCACCGCGCGCTGGGCATCGTGCTGCACCGCACCGGCCGGCTGGACGAGGCGGCGGCACACCTGTCCACGGCGGTGTCCCTGCTGTCCGGCCTGCGCGACCGGCACGGCCAGGCCGACGCACTGCTCGACCTGGCCTCGGTGCGGATGTCGCAGGAGCTCGTCTCCGAGGCCAGGACCCTGGGGGAACAGGCACGGGGCATCGCCGTCCGGCTCGGCGACCGGCTCCTCGACGCCGCCGCGCTGACCACCCTCGCCGAGGTCAACCTGGCCGAGGGCGCCGTGGACCGGGCCGGGGAACTGGCCGGCGAGGCGCTGGAGATCTTCCAGAGCGTCGCGGACGACCGCGGCCGATCCAGAGCCCTGGACATCCTCCGCCGAACGGGCAACCCTCACCGCTGACCCATCCACGCCCTCATCCGACGACGGCGCCCACCGGACCTTCGCCGGGGTGCCGGGCACGTAGGCGGGCGCGGCGGCCAGGGGGCGTCAGCGGGCACGGCGGCCGCTGGAGTGAGCGAGAGCAGCGGCGTCAGCCGGCCCGGCGGCCATGGTGGGGTGAGCGGAAGCTCAACATTTCCTCAACACGGGCCGACCTACCTTCCTCTCACACCGGCACGAGAGAGGAACCCGACATGATCACCATCCCCACCCGTCTGCGCACCGGTATCGCCGCCCTCGCCCTCCTGGGCGCCGGCTCGGCGATGACGCTGGCCGTCACCCCGGCCGCCGACGCGGCCGCCGGCCCCGGGACCACCACGATCACGCTCGCCGCGCCCGCGCTCACCGGCATGGCCAACAGCACCAGCACGGCCGGGGCCTCGGAGGCCGGCACGGCCGCGGCGACGAGCAGGGCCACCGCGGCCGCGCCCGCGAGCGTTCTGAAGAGCGTCCGGCGCAACTGCGGCTGGGTCACCTGCTCCTGGTACATGTCCAAGAAGGTCACCAGGAACCTCAAGGACATGATGGGAGCGGGCACCACGTTCACGACCGGAGCCGCCTACATGATCTGCAGCAAGATCTCCCACCCCATGGGGATCGCGGTCTGCGCGGCGGCCATCCTCACCAAGGGCGCCTCGGCCGCCTACCACATCACGGCCGCCGCCAACCGGGGCGGATGCGTCGTCACCCGCGTCAACGCGGCGTACCTGGTCTCCGGCATCCCCCCGCTCACCTTCGCCAAGGGCGTCACCTTCGACGACGTCCCGCTGAGCAACAAGTACTGCGACGCCCGCTGACGTCGAGCCGCCGGCGGGGGCCGGCAGCGGGTACCCCGAAGGTGGGGCGGGTGGCCACGGCCACCCGCCCTACCGCCGTTCCGGCACCGATCGTCAACAGCCGTGCACGTTCAGAAGGCGAAGCCGACGCCGTCCCCGCCAACCTCACCCCCGCCTACCCCTCCCGCAAAGCCGCCGGCCGCCGCTGACGCTTTCCTCAGAGGAAGGACCCGGTCAGAAGGCGAAGCCGCCGGGGCGGTCGTTGCGGTCGGCGAGCAGGCCTGCCAGCGTGGAGATCGCGATCTCCGGCGGCGTCTTCGAGCCGATGTTGAGGCCGATGGGCCGGTGCACGCGGGCGATCTCCCCGGGCGGTACGCCGAGCGCGGCCAGCGCCGCCACGTGCGGCGCGGTGTGGCGCGGGCTGCCCATCACGCCGATCCACCGGCAGGGGAAGGCGAGCAGTTCGTGCAGCACCGCGCCCAGCTCGGGACGGTCGTGGTCGGTGAGCACCACGTCGGCGGTCCCGTCGAGCCAGGCGGGCACCTTGGTCACCACCTCGGCACCGGGAATGCCGTCGGCCGCGACGCGCTCGGCGCGCTCGGGGTCGGGCTCCAGCAGGACGCCACTGAACCCGATGTCGGCCCCGTACCGGAGCAGGTGCCCGGCGACCGGCGAGGCGAACACGGCGACCAGGACTCGCTCGCCCGCCCGCGACGCCTCCCACGGCGCGGGAGCGGACCCATGCGCCATGGCGCACGCCGCGTCCTCACCGTGACCGTGGCCATGGACGTGGTCATGGACGTGGTCATGGACGTGGTCACCATGGTCGGGATGCCGACCGTGAGCCGTATGGTCGTGACCGTTGCCGGTTTGATCGTCGTCGTGATCGTGGGAGTCGGCCATGACCGCAGTCTCGCACGGTGACTTCAAAACCGGTCTTCCAGGAGACGACGGCCGGGCCCTCATCGATGAAGCGCCGTCCGGACATGACCCCGGCAGGCCGGCCACCCATGGCCGTTGGAATGACCAGCCCCTTTTCCGACCTGTCCAGTCGCGACCGGCACGGCGAGGCCAAAACCGGCATGCGGCGTCGCACCTGCGGTGTGCGCAGGTGCGACACGGGTGGGAACGCCTCAGTGCGCCTCAGTGGAGCGGTCGTCCTGGACCGTCCGAGCGTTCTGGTCCGGCACCTGAGCATCGCGCTCGTGAAGGTGGGCCGCCGGAGTGCGGTCGATCCGCAGGCTGAGCAGTTCCGGGCGGCTGTAGTGACCGCGCGCGTCCATCAGACGCTTACGCTGATCGATCAGCGCGAAGTCCAGGTCGGCGATGACCTCCCCCTCGCCTGATGTGAGGGGCTCTCCGATGATGCGTCCCTCGGGATCGACGATCGCGGTGAAGAAGCCCCCGGAAAGTGCGGGACCGCCGGTGTCCTCGGCGATTCGTCCCACCTGGTCCTTGTCGAGCCAGGCGGTTGCACATACCACGAAACAGCCCGCTTCCAGGGCATGCTGGCGGATGTTCACCTCGATCTGCTCCGCGAACAGCGGGCCACCGAAGGAACCGGGATACATCGCGGCGTGGATCTGCTCGCCGTCGGCGATCAGAGCGTAACGCGCGAGCGGCTGGTAGTGCTCCCAGCAGGCGAGCTGGCCGACCCGTCCGACGGCTGCGTCCACCGCGCGCAGGCCGGAAGCATCACCCTGGCCCCAGACCAGCCGTTCATGATAGGTCGGCGTGATCTTCCGGCGGCGCTGGATCAGCGTGCCATCCGCGTCGAACAGCAGTTGCGTGTTGTAGATGGTCCCGCCGTCGCGCTCGTTGACGCCGATCGAGACGACCATGTGGGCCTCCCTCGCCGCCTGGGCGATCGCGTCGGTCTCGGCGGACGGCACGGTCACCGACTCCTCGAGCAGGCGCAGGGACTCCTTGGCCATGGCGTAGGGCGATTGCACAAAGGAGAAGTAGGGATAGTAGGGAATGACGGTCTCAGGGAAGACCGCGTACTGGACACGCTTCTCTCCCAGTTCGCGGATCTTCTGGACGACCTTCTCAACGGTGCCCGCCCGGCTGTAGAGCACGGGGCTGATCTGGACTGCGGCGGCTTTGACGATGGTCATTGAGATTCCTTGCGATATGCGGACATGTCGCAACGGACGTGCCCGCGCCTGTCCATGCGGACAGGGCCCGGCATGGCGCCGGGGGTCGGTCGATGGTGTTGGGGTGGCGCCGCCGGCGGAGGCGACCGCGACCGACGCCTCTTCCGCGGCGACGAACAGATTCGTTCCCTGCTCATCCGGTCTTTACGTGGCCCCCTTGACGGCGAGGACAGGCTGAGATGGGTCCCACGTCCGCGCCAGACGGCGATCATGACTCGAACGGTTTGATATCGAGACCGCGATGCGACCCTACTAGCGGGACGGTTTGGATAGCAAACCGTGGCTTGATACGCTTAAGCCATGGTTGAGTCCCCGGTGATCCCTGGAAGACCGTGTTCGATAGCGGCCACGCTTCACGTGGCCGGCGACCGTTGGTCGTTGCTGGCCATGCGTGAGATCCTTTTCGGCAATCGGCGGTTCAGTCAGATCGCCCGCAACACCGGGGCACCACGCGATCGGCTGGCCGTCCGGCTCAAGTCCTTGGTCGCCGAGGGCATCCTTGAGAAGCGCGAATATCAGGCCACCCGGTTCGAGTATCACTTCACCGATGCGGGCAAAGACCTTCTCACTGTGCTCATCAGCCTCATGACCTGGGGCGACCGCTGGGTGGCCGACGATCCGCCCATGATCCTGGAGCACCACGGACACCGGATTCAGCCGGCCATGGTGTGCCGCACCTGTGGGCAGGGGGTCGGCGGAAACGACCTGCACCTGGTGTCCCACGCACCCGGCTGGACGATGAGCGGCCCCGACACTCACAAGGACACCCTCCAGCCGTCCTGACACGCCCCTTCGGCGGGTGTGCGAGTCGGCGGAGAAGGAGCGGTGTGAAGAGGCTGGTCGTGCGGGCCTGGCGGGCGCTTCGGCCTGTCCAGTGGCGGGTGATGTGGTTCACCCACGCGAAGTTCATGGTCGGCGTCACCGGGGTCGTGCGCGACGCCGAGGGCAGGGTGCTCCTGGTGCGGCACCGGTTCTGGCCGGAGGGCCGCCAGTGGGGCCTGCCGGGCGGCTATGCCAGGAAGTCCGAGACCTTCGAGGACACCCTGGTCCGCGAGGTCCGCGAGGAGACCGGACTGGACATCCGGGTGCGGCGCCTCATGCTGCTCAAGAGCGGCTACCGGCTGCGGGCGGAGGTCGCCTTCGAGGCCGACCTCACGGGCGGCTCGATCAGCCTCGACTCCTTCGAGATCATCGAAGCCGGCTGGTTCGCCCCCGACGACCTGCCCCCCGGCCTCCAGGAACCCCACCGCCTCCTCATCAACGGCACTCCACCCCCTAACGTCTGACCTCTCCAACCGTCGTCAGCACCTCATCTAAGACATCTGAGACGTGTCCCTGGACAACCGACATCGCCACACCATCACCAGAACGCCCCCGCCCTATCCGCAACGCCGGCAAGGCGGAGCACACGCCGCCCTCTTCCCCGCAGCCCACACCACCGCCGCCGAACGACAACGGTGTGCTGCTTCGGCGCCGGGTCGGCGGGATGGTGGTCGGCGAACACGGCGCCGTCGTACGGCGCGCAGGCGGCGAGCGTTCCGTATACAGCGCTAGAGGGCCTTGAGGAACTTGGCGGCGATGGGGGCGGCCGTGGCGCCGCCGCTGCCGCCGTTCTGGACGAACACCGCGAAGGCCAGCGAATCGCGATAGCCGATGAACCACGCGTGCGGGGACGCGCCCTGGACCTCGGCGGTGCCGGTCTTGCCGAAGGTCCCGGCGGGCAGCCCGGCCCGCGCGGCGGTGCCCTGGGTGACGACGGCGCTCATCATGGTGCGGAGCCCAGCGGCGATGCCCGGGTCCAGCGGCACCGGGGCCGGTGACCCGGCGGGCGGGGAGCCGGTCATGACGGCGGGCCTCCACGTGCCGCTCGCGACGGCGGCGGCGACCTCGGCCATGCAGAGCGGGCTGCCCTGCACCGAGTTCTGCCCGATGGCGTCGGCGCCCAGGTCGTCCAACGCCGTGTACGGCCGGATGCGGCAGGTGCTCAGCCCCGGCTTCTCGCGGAAACCGAACCGGTCGGCGGCCTCGGCCCGCAGGCGGTCGTCGCGCAGCCGCTCGTACGCCTGCCGGACGAACGTCGTGTTGCACGAGAACGCGAAGGCCATGGTCAGCGTCACGGTGCCGCGGTCGGCGCCGCCGTCGTTGTGGAAGCTGCGGGCGTTCGGGATGGTGTAGGTGCCCGGGCACGCCACCTGCGCGTCCGGCGCGAGTCCCGAACGGAGCAGCGCCGCGGCGGTCACCACCTTGAACGACGACCCCGGCGGGTACAGGCCGTTGAACGCCCGTTTCCCACCGAGTGTGTCGGCCACGGCCCGCACCTGCCCGCTCTGCGCGTCCAGCGCGACGATCGCCGCCGGCCGGCCGACGCCGTCCAGGGCCCGCGCCGCGGCCTTCTGCACCGGCTCGGAGATGGTCGTCCGCGTCGCCTGCGACGCCGCGTCCGGGGTGGCCAGCAGCACCTTCCCGGACGGGACCTCCTCGATGGCCAGGCGGACCGTGGTGGCACTCAGCCCGGGGAAGTAGTCCCCCGCCCTGCTGTCCGCGGGGAACGACCTGCCCTCACGGGTGAGCGCGGCCGGCCGGGCCACCTTGGTCTCCTTCAGCCGCAGCGCGCCGCCATCCTTGAGCGAGGGGTGCAGCGTCTCGGGACCCCAGACCACCTTCCACGCCCCGTCGCGCCGCGCCAGGCGAAGCACCGAGGCGAAGTCCCACCGGCCGAGGCCGGTCACCTGGCGGGTCCCCTGGAACGGCACCTCCGCGGCGTCGGCGCCCTGGAGGCGCGGCGTGCCCGGGGTCAGGGCGAGCGAGGCGATGTGGAGCTCGGCGCTGAACCGCCGGTGCCGGTCGGCGAAGTCCGCCGGAGGATCGGCCACCAGCCCGGCCATGGCGGCGAAGTCCCCGGCCTGCCAGGCGGCGAAATACCGGGCCGCCACCACGTCCGGGCCCTCCTGCGAGACGGGGGGCGCCGGGGCGGACGAAGCAGGGACCGGCGGGTCGGACGGCGCGGCCGTCACCAGAGGGTCGGGCACCTCAGGGACCGACGTGGCGGAATTCTCAGGCGCGGGCTCGGATGTGGAGGGCGTCAGCCCGGCGCTGTGCGTGGGCAGCGGGGACCGTCGCCCGCTGTTCCGCGACGCCTCCAGCGAGTCGGGGGTGGTGAGCATCGCGACCACGCCGAAGACGACGATCAGCACCACCGCCCCGACCATGACCAGCGGCCACCGAGTACGCATGCGCCTCCACCACCGGCATCCAAGGGCCTGAGAACGGGAAAACGATCACAAAAACCATATCTCGCCCAACCGACAATTCCGCCCCCATCACCCCAGGTCAGGCCCCTAACCCCCATTACCTCCCGACCATCCCACTCGAGCCCCGCGCAGTGGGAGGCCGGCGACTCGGTCGCGACCACCTGCGGCGGGGTGGTCCCGATGCGCGAGTGCCGCGACGCGTCCCAACTCGCCGCCTTCATCGAGGACTCGCCCCGACCAGCGCGCCCGCCACGAACTCCGGCGGGCGAGTACGGCTCCACGTACGGCTGCGGCCTGATGTACAGGCCGCGGCCTGGAAGTCATGGTCGCGGGCGCCGCGACCATGACTTCCAGAACCCCCAGGTCAGACAGAAAGGGCCGCCGCCGCTTCCCGGTAGATGACATCCGGGTCCTGCGACAGCCACGCCTTCACCTGGCGGCTCCAGTCGTCGGCGAGCACCTCGGGCCGGTCCCCTTCGATGCCGTCCAGGGCCGCCGCGACGATCACCTCGGGGGCGCTCTTGTCGCCCTCGTACCAGGCCATCATGTCGGTGTCCGCGGCGCCCAAGTGCAGGCCCGTCACCAGGGTGCGCTGACCGGCCAGTTCCAGGCGGACGTTGTTGGTGAGCGCCCACTCGGCCGCCTTGGCCGCGTGGTAGGCACCCGCACCGTCGACGGCGAGCCACGAGATCGCGGACAGCACGTTGAGGATCGCGCCGTCGGCCAACTGGGGCGCGAAGGCGCGGATCACGTTGAGGGCGCCGTAGAAGTGCGTGTCCATCTCGCGGCGGATCAGGTCCAGGTCCCCGGTGACCAGGTTCGCCCCGGTCGAGATTCCCGCGTTGTTGATGACGATCTTGACATCGGATGCCGCCGCCGCGGCGGCGGCGATCGACGCCGGATCGGTGACGTCGAGGCGCAGCGGGACGACCCCTGGCACGTCGATGAGCTCCGGGCGGCGGGCGGTCGCGTACACCTTGCCGGCGCCGCGGTCGAGAAGGGAAAGGGCGAACTGCCGGCCCAGGCCGCGGTTGGCGCCGGTGACCAGCACGTGTGCTCCATTGATCTGCATATCGGATAACGTAAAACCTGACGTTGACGTCAGAGGCAAGTCTTGTGACGGAGGTCACGGTGCGTATCGGAGATTTGGCGGCGCAGTCAGGCGTCAGCGTGCGGGCCCTGCGCTACTACGAGGAGCAAGGGCTGCTGGAGGCGAACCGGAGCGGCTCCGGGCAGCGCCACTACCCCGAGTCCGCGGCCGACCGGGTCCAGCTGATCCAGACGCTCTACGCGGCCGGCCTGTCCAGCCGGACCATCGCCGAGCTGCTGCCCTGTGTCGAGGCCAAGGTCAACACTCCGGAGTCGCGGGCCCTGCTGACCGCCGAACGTGATCGCATCGACGCCCAGATCGCCGCGTTGACCCGTACCCGTGACCACCTCGACGCGGTCATCCTGCTCTGCGGAAGCCCGGACAGCGGCTGTGCGTGGATCCCCGACCAGGACATCGCCGCGCAGGCGAACCACTCCGCGACGCCGTGATCGCGCCGGCACGCGCCACCGGTGCGGAACGGGCCGGCCTGGGCGGCATCCGGTCGCACAGCCTGCGTGCCGGAGGCGCGACCGGCGCCTGTCTCGGGCAGGGCGGATCCGATGCTGATCGGTCGCCATGGTCGTTGGTCAGTGGGCTCTCGTCAGTTCTCGGATTCGGCGGGCGGTTTCTTCATCCAGCCGGGGACGTCTTGACCGGTGAGCGCGCGGAGCTCCTCGGCCACTCCGGCGGGGTCCCCCCCATAGCCACGACGCAGGAGATCGACGATCATGCCGATGATGCCTTGGTGGTACTCGGGTAACTCTTGCGCGACGACGAACGCCTCGATCAAGGGGGCCGTCGCCTCGCGAAATCGTTCAGCTTCAACCAGTACATACCCCAGGACAGTGACGCTCTGTGTGTAGCCGAGCAAGTAGGCATCTCGGTTGAGCGTGGCCAGCTCTCGGCTTAGGAGGACGGCCTCCTCGGCCAAGAGCACCGCCTCGCTGCGCCGCCCCACCTGCGCCAGCAGGAACGCGTGGTTGTTCACCGAGGCGGCCAGTTCGGGCAGGTAGGCGTCCCGGTTGAGCGCGGCCAGCTCCCGAAACAGGCCGACGGCCTCCTCGGACAGGGGCACCGCCTCGCTGCGCCGCCCCATCTCCGCCAGCAGGTTCGCGTGGTTGTTCACCGAGGTACCAAGGTTGGACAGGTAGGCGTCCCGGTTGAGCGCGGCCAACTCCCGGCGTAGCAGGACGGCCTCCTCGGCCAAGAGCACCGCCTCACTGCGCCGCCCCACCTCCGCCAGCAGGCCCGCGTGGTCGTTCACCGACATCGCCAGGTCCGGTAGGTAGGCGTCCCGGTTGAGCGCGGCCAACTCCCGGCGTAGCAGGACGGCCTCCTCGGACAGGGGCACCGCCTCGCTGCGCCGCCCCACCTCCGCCAACCGGAGCGCGTGGTTGTTCACCGATATCGCCAGGTTGGGCAGGTACGCGTCCCGGTTGACCGCGGCCAGCTCCTGGTACAGGCCCACGGCCTCCTCAGACAGGGGCACCGCCTCGCTGCGCCGCCCCACCTCCGCCAGCAGGCGCGCGTGATTGTTCACCGAGGCGGCCAGGTTGGGCAGGTAGGCATCCCGGTTGAGCGCGACCAGCTCCTGGTACAGGCCGACCGCCTCCTCAGACAGGGGCACCGCCTCGCTGCGCCGCCCCACCTCCGCCAGCAGGCCCGCGTGGTTGTTCACCGCACCCGCCAGGTTGGGCAGGTAGGCGTCCCGGTTGAGCGCGGCCAGCTCCCGACGTAGGAGGACGGCCTCCTCGGACAGGGGCACCGCCTCACTGCGCCGCCCCACCTCCGCCAACCGGCTCGCGTGGTTGTTCACCGCACCGGCCAAGTTGGGCAGGTAGGCCTCCCGGTTGACCGCGGCCAGCTCCCGAAACAGGCCGACGGCCTCCTCAGATAGGGACACCGCCTCGCTGCGCCGCCCCACCTGCGCCAGCGGGCCCGCGTGGTTGTTCACGGACATCGCCAGGTCGGGCAGGTAGACGTCCCGGTTGACCGCGGCCAGCTCCCGAAACAGGCCGACGGCCTCCTCGGACAGGGACACCGCCTCGCTGCGCCGCCCCAGCTCCGCCAGCAGGCCCGCGTGGTTGTTCACCGAGGCGGCCAGGTCGGGCAGGTAGGCCTCCCGGTCGAGCGTGACCAGCTCCCGGCGTAGGAGGACGGCCTCCTCGGACAGGGGCACCGCCTCGCTACGCCGCCCCACCCTCACCAAATGGAGCGCGTGGTCGCTCACCGAGCCGGCCAGGTCCGGCAGGTAGGCGCTGGGGTCGGCCGCGGCGAGGTGGCGCCAAAGCTTGATCGCGTGGTGGCTTTCGGTCAGCGCGCGGGCATGCACGCCGGCGTAGGACAGGTGGAGGGCCAGTGTGTCGTGGATGTGGGCGCGGGTGGCGGGGTCAGTGGTGGCGGCCAGCCGGTGTTCGGCCAGTCGCTCGGTGACCGCGGCGATGCCGATGTCAAGGTCGATGTGCCGGTGCGCGGGCAGGACGGCTTCGATCGCCTCCAGCAGGTCCAGGGGGATGCCCTTGAGGCGGGTCAAGGCGGTCAGGGCCGCTCCACCGGCATGCAGGGCCAGGCGCGGGTGGGCGGTCAGCAGCGGATACAGCCGGCCTTTGGCCAGGTGCGGCCACCGCCGGGCGACCTCGATCAGCACGGTCAGTCCTTGGCGGGTCCACACCGCCACCCCGTCGTCTTCCACGGGCTGATCGCCAGGCCGCCCGGGCAGGGCGAGCAGGCGAGCCGGCGCCTTCTCGGCCCAGGGATCGCAGGGGAACCGGTGCGAGTGGCCGGGAGTGGACAGCGCGATGTAGTCCTCGCCCAGCCGGTCCGGATACAACGGCTCCAGCACCGTGACCCCGTCGCTGCCTGACTTATCCTCGCCGGTGTGCCCGGCGGGCGGGTAGCACGTGGCGTGGTCCTTGAGAAGTTGCCCGGGATGCTCCCGCGACTCGATCATGGCCTGTTCCAGGGCGGCCTTGCCGTTGTCGTAGTCGAGACGGCCGGTCAGGGTGGCGGTGTAGACGACCTGACCCATCGCATCCGGCGAGGTCGCCAATGGCTTCTCGCGGGACGGGGCGGACATCGCCTCCCAATGGTCGCGCTCACGGGCCAGCAGCAACTCCGACACCTGCACCGGGCCGGCCGGCGGGTCCTGGCCGCGGTCATGGGCCAGGACCGCGGCCAGAGCGGCCATGTGCACCGTCAGCACCAACTCGTAGGCCTCGTGGTCGGCCAGCGCGCGCGGGGGATCGACGTCCCTGCCGGTCGGCACCGCCAGCAGATCGGCGAACCGGTCCCGGGCGGCCTCGAACAACCCGGCGCGGGTGGTGCGCGCATCGGCCTCCAGCGGCCCCAACTCCCACCGGTCGGGCACCAGGTTCAGATCACGCCCGATCCGGTACTCCAGTGACTGCCACCAGGTGCCGGCCGGACGGGCCAGCAGCAGCACGCGCACCGGCACCTGCTGGCTGGTCCGGGTATCGGCCAGCAGCGCCAGCAGATCCGCGGTGTCCCACCGTTCGGCGTAGTCCGCCACCACCAGCACCCCGGCCGCTCCGTCGAAAGTCGGAACATCCAGCACCTCGGGCGCTGAACGGTCACGCCGGTGATGGGCCGCCAGCACCACCCACCCCTGGCGCCGCCACAGGTCCGCCACCTGCCCGGCCAGCCGGGTCTTGCCCTGCCCACCCGGTCCATGGATCAGACCGACCGCCACCTGCTCGCCCGTGCCGTCCCGCCACCGGTACAACCGTCCCAACTCGGTGTCACGGCCGGTGAAGGAGATCAGCTGATTGGCCGCTCGTAACAGCACACTGGGCTGTGCCCGCGCTTGGCGCACCGTCGGCGGCGCAGGCTGGGCGGGCCAGACCGCCAGCCGGTACCGCTCACCGCCCTGGTAGATGATCTGATTCCCCGCGGCCTGATAGATCCGCGCGAACCCCGACGCGGTCGCCTGCTGGCTCACCGACGGGCGTTGTCGTCCTACGGTCATCGCTCGTCGCTGGTCCGGTCACGTCCGGCCTGATCCACCCGGCTGCCACGCCCGGTGGCCTTGGCCTGCTGCCGAACCCCCGGCCGCGCTTGCCCATCAGCGTTATCCCCGCCGGTTGCGGTTGGCCAGAGCCGCCCTGCCGGTCTGTCGGTGAGGTCGCGGCCGGCCTGATACACCTGACCGCCCCCGGTGGCTTCGGCCTGCTGCCGTACCACTCCAGCACGCCGGTCGGCGACCATCCCGTACACCGCCACCCCCAACCCGGCCAGCGCGACGAACACCCCGATCACGCTGGCCAGCTTGTCGGCCGCATCCAGCCCTACTCTGGCGAAGTACACACCCAGCCCCGCCGCGGCGGCCACCGCGACCGCCGCCCCGCCCCATATCAGTGCACGCTGTGCCATACCCGCCATCATGGATCACCCGCCAAGATCACGCCCAGTGATTGGGGCGCAACGCACCGAAACATCCCCTATCGTCCCGAAATACATCAGCCGCGAACCGAAGCCTGCGGATAAACCCAGTTGCGGCCCCTACCTGGGTGACCCATGCTGGCGGCCATGCTGATCCGAGAGGCGATGCCGTACGACTGGCCCAAGATGTGGGCCTTCATGGAGGGCATCGTGCGTGCGGGTGAGACCTTCTCCTGGGATCGGGGCACCACCGAATCCGAGGCCCGTCAAATGTGGTTCCCGAAGCCGCCGGGCCGCACCTTCGTCGCCGTGGACGCGGATGGAACCGTCCTGGGCACGGCCAACAGCGTCCGCAACCACCGTGGCGGCGCCGCGCACATCGCCAGCGCGAGCTTCATGGTCGCCCCGGACCACTCCGGCCGGGGCGTCGGCCGGGCACTCGGCGAGCATGTCCTGGAGCAGGCACGCAAGGACGGCTTTCGAGCGATGCAGTTCAACGCCGTTGTGGAGACCAACACCCGAGCGGTGGCGCTGTGGAGGTCACTCGGCTTCGAAGTGATGACCACCCTCCCCGACGGCTTCCACCATCCGACTCACGGCTACGTAGGACTGCACATCATGTACCGGCAGCTTTGAGTCACTGCGGCGCCGTCCTACGGCGCCCCGCGCGCCTTTCTCGCGCGCACGCGGGCTCACCGTCACACCAAGAGTCGCCGGGGTTCAGCGGGTGAGACGGTCGTTCTTGACGCTGTTCAGAAACGCCGACCATTCGCCCGGGCTGAAGAGCAACGCCGGACCATTGGCGTTCTTGCTGTCCCGCACGCCGATGATCCTAGGCAGACCAGTGGCGACCTCGACGCAGTTGCCGCCATTCTCACCACTGCGGGAACTCTTTCTCCATGTGGCCTTGGTCAGGTCGACACCGATCAGGTCTGCTGCTTCCATTGGTCTCGCGCTTCCTTGATCATTTCGAGGGATTGACCAGGGCGGTACGCCTCCGCCCGTATCTTGTCATATCTCGCCCAGATCAAGGCGACGAACCTGTGCTCGGTCGACACCTCGCCCTCCCCGGCGGAGTCCACGGAGACCGCTGTGGGGGCGTCGGGCAGTTCGGCGATGATGAAACTCGACTGCCATCCCGTTGTGCAGGTGTTGTCATACGGCACCAGTTGCACCGTCACGTTCTGGCGCTGGGCGATCGTCGCGAGGTGATCAAGCTGCGCGTGCATGACCAGCGGTCCGCCGATGGGGCGGCGAAGTACCCACTCATCGATATGCACCCACAGGGTGGGCGGTTGATCGCTGTCGAAAACCGTCTTGCGGCGCATGCGAGCGCCGACTTGTTGCTCGACCTGTTCATCCGAGGTGGCCAGCCCGCCCCGGAAGATGGCACGCGCATACTCCTCTGTCTGCAGGAGACCTGGGACGAGCAGGGGATCCCAGCTTCGTAGCACGCGTGCGCGCGGTTCGATCTCATCAGTCCAGCGGAGGTACCAGCCCGGACCTGAAGGAGAGGTGATGTTGCGACAAAGGCGAACGAAACGATCACCTGTGCCGAATACCCGATCACATCCGGCAGCGAAGTCCGGTTTTGGGGTTCTGTCACCTTTTTCGATATGCGCCACAAGCGACGCCGAGCAATCGAGATTCTTACCCAGTCGGGCCTGGGTGAGGCCTGCTTGTCTGCGCACCCGAGCCAGCTCCCTGCCGAAGCGCTGAACCGGCGTCAAACGTGGATCAAGGTCGTTGTCCACGCGCTCCCCTCACTCGTGCTCCTTGCAGCGTGACAGCTACTTGACAGATCTTGACAACTTCCTCCTCCATGTGGGCGAATTCGGGTCTCGACTGTCCTCTATTTTCTCCACAATTCATGCCGCCACACAGGCAATCTGAAAGCGGCGGCGATTTTCGTCGATACGAATATGACAGCAATCGGACGAACCGACCATCCATGGCCAAGGCAGCGTGACAGACGCACGTCTTAAATGTGCGGGGATCTCTTCAGAGACGGTGGTGAATGTGGGCGCCAAGAAGGTGCGGCACTCGAATGACGCGGCCGAGCGGGTCTGGGAGGTCGTGCAGTGAGGACCATGGGTGGGCTGCTCGGCAGGGTCGAGGTCCTGGGGCTGAGCAGTTCGGTGAAGATCGCGCGGGATTATGTGCGTTCGGTGCTGCACGTGGCCGGGCGGCGGGATCTGGACGAGGTGGGGGTCCTGGTCAGTGAGGTGGTCACGAATGCCGTGCGGCATTCGGAGTCGGGGCGCCGGCCGGGCGGCGTGGTGGCGGTCCGGGTGTACGACGACGGCGAGACGGTACGGGTCGAGGTGACCGACGAGGGATCGCCCGGCGGCATACCGATGGTCCCGATTCAGGCCGAGCCGTTCAGCGAGAGCGGCCGTGGATTGTGGCTGGTCCGGGAGTTGTCCACGTCGTGGGGATGGAGCCAGAACGCCGAAGGCCACACGGTCTGGTTCGAGCTCCGGCCATGACGCGCTGACTCGGTGCGGCAGATGTCCCGGCAACGGCGGCCGTCGCGTACCGGGGTCGGTCATCGGCCGGTGACAGGTTCCTCAAGCCGGGGCGGCGGCGCGGTGACCTCCCCCGGCCGAATCGCCGCTCCATTCACGTGCGCGCCGCCGCGCTTCGCGGATGAATGTCGCCGCCGCGATTCCTTTTCCGGTGGCGGGAGGTCTACCTGTTGTGGGCCGAGGATCATCCGCGACCGCGGGGAGCGAGGCCTGGTTCGCCGAGGACTGTGAGAGAGGATCGAAACGATGGGAAGCAAGCAGGAGCCCGTGGCCACCCGGCAGCTGAGCCGGGCCTTCGCCAGCACCCGGGCCGTGCTGGCCAAGGTCGGACCCGGCCGGTTGGACGGCCCGACGCCGTGCGTGTCGTGGGACGTGCGCGCGCTGATCAACCATTTCGTCGGCTCGGCCCGGTGGGGCGCTTCCGCCGTCCTGGGCGCCGGTTATGAGGCCACCGACGAGGACTACGCGGCCGGCGACTTCCTCGCCCACTATGACGATGGCATCGACCTCGCGCTGGCCGCTTTCGGGGCCGACGGCGTTCTGGATAAGAGGATCGAGCTGGCGTTCGGCGAGTTCTCCGGCGCGGACCTGATGAGTATGGTGGTCAGGGACCAGTTCGTCCATGGATGGGACCTCGCGCGCGCCATCGGGCACCACACCGACCTTGATCCCGAGCTCGCAGGCGAGCTCCTCGTCCAGGCCCGGGTCGACATCCTCGACGCCTACCGTGGGCCTGAGGGAGAGGCCATCTTCGGGCCCATCGTCGAGGCTCCTGCCGACGCGTGCGCGGCCGACCGGCTGGCCGCCTTCCTCGGCCGCTCCCTATGACCGGAGAGTGATCGTGACCTGTGGCGGAATCTGACCAGGAGACCGTCGTGCCCGACGTGCCCGACGGTGAGGCGTTCGTCAGGGACGCCGAGCCGTTCCGGCGGGAACTGCTGGCGCACTGCTACCGCATGCTCGGCTCGGTGGACGATGCCACCGATGTGGTCCAGGAGACCTATCTGCGTGCCTGGCGTTCCTACGGCGCGTTCGAGGGCCGGTCATCGGTGCGCACCTGGCTCTACCAGATCGCCACCAACGCCTGCCTGACCGCGCTGGGGCATCACAGCAGGCGAGTGCTTCCTTCCGGCCTCGGCGGTCCGGAACCGGACCCCGAGGCCGCCCCGGAACCGGCCGGACCCGATGTCAGCTGGATTCAACCGGTCCCCGACGCACTCGTCGGCCCTGAGACGGCCGACCCCGCGTCCATCGTCCTCGCGCGGGAGGACCTGCGACTGGCGCTGGTCGCCGGCCTGCAGTACCTGTCCGGGACGCAACGGGCCGTGCTCTTACTGCGGGATGTGCTGTCCTTTCCCGCCGCCGAGGTCGCCGTCATGCTGGGCACCACCACAGCGGCGGTCAAGAGCGCGCTGCAACGCGCCCGCGCCCGGCTCCGGGACCTGGCCCCCGCGGCCGGCGAGATCATCCCGCCCACCGAACCGGGTGCCCGTGCGCTGCTCGACCAGTACGTCGCGGCCTTCCAGAACGCCGACGCGCCGGCCCTGGAACGGCTGCTGCGCCGGGACGCCACCCTGGAGGCGACGCCCTTCAAGACCTGGTTCGCCGGCCGCGCGACCTGCGTGCCCTATCTCCGTACCCGGATTCTCGGATCGCCCGGTGACTGGCTCATGCTGCCGACCGGCGCCAACGGGCAGCCCGCCGCGGTGGCCTACACCCGTGACGGACACGGCGCCTACCAGGCGTACGGCATCGTGGTGCTCACCGTCACCGGCGCGGGCATCAGCCAGATCATCTCGTTCCACCAACCGGGCCTGGTCGCCACCTTCGGCTTCCCGCCGACCGTCGTCCGCTGAGTCAGGTTGAGGGGGCCACGTCGGGGGTGCGTTCGAGGTCGCCGGATTCGCCGGCGTGGAGGGCGCGGCGGCCGAAGTACACCACGTACGCCAGGAAGGCGGCCTCGGCGAGCACCCCGATGCCGATGCGTGCCCAGGTGGGCAGCGGCGACGGGGTCACCAGGGCCTCGATCAGCCCGGACACCAGCAGCACCACGACCAGGCCGAGGGCGACGCTGACGACGGCGCGTCCTTGTTCGGCGAGCGCCTCCGCGCGCTTCCGCGGACCGGGGTCGATGGCCGTCCATCCGAGCCGCATGCCGACGGCGGCGGCGAGGAAGACGGCGGTGAGCTCCAGCAACCCGTGCGGGGTGATCAGGCCGAAGAAGATGTCCAGCCGGTCGCGTGAGGCCATGAGGCCGGCGGAGATGCCGACGTTGGCGGCGTTCTGCCACAGGATGTACGGGATGGGGATGCCGAGGAGGACCGACATCGCGATGACCTGCATCGACACCCATGCGTTGTTGATCCACACCTGACCGGCGAACGCCCCGGCCGGGTGCTCGGAGTAGTAGTCGGCGAAGTCGTGCTCGACGAGCTGCTTGATCTGTTCGGGTCCGGCGATGGCGGCCTGGACGTCGGCGTTGCGCGCGACCCAGAAGCCGAGCACGACCGAGACCGCCAGGAAGACCGCGGCCGAGCCGGCCCACCACCAGCGGGCACGGTAGGCGACCACGGGGAAGGAGACGGTGAAGAACCGGATGAACTCCCGCCAGGCGGGGGTGTGGGCGCCGGTGACGGCCGAGCGCGCCCGTGCGACCAGCGCCGACAGCCGGCCCACGAGGAGCTGGTCGGAGCCGGACCTGACGATGGACAGGTGGGTCGCCACGCGCTGGTAGAGGTCGACCAGTTCGTCGACCTCGGGGCCGGTCAGCGAGCCGCGGTGCCGCACCAGGGTCTCGAGCCGGTCCCACGTCGGCTTGTGCACGGAGACGAACGCGTCGATGTCCACGCACGAAAGCCTATTGGCCCGGTGGATAGGGTGGGGGCGTGGCAGATGTGGTGACCGGTGAGGCCGTCGTCGTCGAGGTGCGGGTGGCCCAGCTGCCGAGCCGCGCGGTGGCCCTGTTGATCGACATGCTGCTGCAGTTCGCGGCCATCGTCGGGCTGTCCCTGCTGCTCGGCATGCTGTCGGTGGTCACCGAGGAGGCCTTCGCGATCGCGCTGACGATCCTGCTGACCGCCCTGGTCATCGTCGGCTACCCGGTCATCTTCGAGACGCTGAGCCGCGGGCGCAGCCTGGGCAAGCTGGCGCTCGGGCTCCGGGTGGTGAGCGACGACGGCGGCCCCGAGCGGTTCCGGCAGGCGATGTTCCGCGGTCTGGCCGGGCTGCTGGAGTTCTGGCTGCTGTTCGGGGCGCCCGCGCTGATCGGCTCGCTGGTCAGCGAGCGCGGCAAGCGGCTCGGCGACGTCTTCGCGGGCACCATCGTGATCTCCGAACGGGCCCCGCGCCAGGCGCCGCCACCTGAGATGCCGCCCCAGCTCGCCGCCTGGGCCACGACGCTGGAGCTGTCGCGGCTGCCGGAGGCGCTCGCCGCCACCGCCCGGCAGTACCTGTCGCGCTGGCACCAGCTGTCCCCCGCCGTCCGCCACGAGATGGGGGTGCGCATCGCCGGGCAGTTCTCCTCGTTCGTCTCGCCGCCGCCCCCGCCCGCCGCGCCGCCCTACGCCTACCTCGCCGCCGTTCTGGCCGAGCGCCGCCGCCGCACGCAGGCGCGGCTCGCCCTCCAGGCGCGGCAGGCGCGGGCGTCGTCGTCCGCTTCCCCCTTCGCCGGCGTGCCGGGAGCGGCGCCCGTTTCCGGGACGTATCCGGCGCCGTTTTCTCCGCCCTCACCTGCGGCGACACCACCGACGGCCAGCGGTTTCATCCCTCCCGCCTAGATTTCGCGCCTTCTGCCGCATACATGCCCGAACAGGGGGCACAGGGACGTCCAGCGGGCCACTGGGGCATTGGTCCGCTACGTGGGAAACGGGTGTGGCCGGCGCGCATGGGAGAGGACGCGCCGGCCACGCCCATGTCATCCCCCGGTTCACCTGGGAGCCCCGGCAGGCGTACGCCCGTTCGCGGAAGTCCCGGCCGCGCAGCCCTTTCTCGCCGGGAGTTCCCGCCCGCACGCCCCTTTCTCCCCGGGAGTTCCGCCCGCACACCCCTTTCCACTGACCGCCCCCGAGGGTCAGGCGAGCCGGACGCGGGCGTCCAGGAGGGCGTAGGCGACGTCGACCAGGAGGTTGGCGACGACCACGGCCGCCGCCGTGATGAGCACCACTCCCATGATCACCGGCAGGTCGCTGCTCACGAACGCCTGCACGACCGCCTGGCCGACGCCGCCGAGCCCGAAGACCGACTCGGTGACGACCACTCCGCCGATGAGCGTGCCGACGTCCACGCCGAGCTGTGACACCACCGGCGTCAGCGCCGAGCGCAGGCCGTGCCGGACGACGACCCGCCGCTCGGGGACGCCCTTGGCGCGCGCCGTCCTGATGTAGTCCTCTCCGAGCACGTCGAGCATCGAGCCCCGCGTGAGCCGCAGGTAGGTCGCGGCCTGCACGGTGGCGAGCGTGACCCAGGGCAGGATCAGGTGCCGCGCCCACTCGGCCGGGTTCTGGGAGAAGTCCACGTAGGAGTCCGGCGGGAAGATCGGCAGGCCAGCCTTGGTGAGCTGGAAGAACAGCAGGTAGAGCAGCAGCAGCCCGATGACGAACGTCGGCATCGAGACGCCGGCGAGCGCCAGGAACGTCATGGCCCGGTCGAGCGGCGAGCGGGCCCGGGTGGCGCTGAGCACGCCCGCGCTGACGCCCACCAGGAACCACAGCACCGCGCCGCCGAGCACCAGGGAGAGGGTCGGCGGGAGGTCGGCGGCGACGAGCGTGCCGACCGACTCGCCGTTGAAGTAGGACTTGCCGAGATCGCCGTGCAGGAGGCGGCCCATGTACTGGCCGTACTGCACCAGGACGGGCTGGTCGAGGCCGAGGTCGCGCCGGATGAGCTCGACCTGTTCCGGGGTGGCCTGCCGGCCGGCCAGCGTGCGTGCCGGGTCGCCGGGGGCCACGAAGAACATGAAGAACGTCCCGAGCGTGACCAGCCACAGGACGATCGCGCCGAGGATCACCCGGCGGATGAGGAAGCGGCGGAACATCGGTCAGCCCCCTGTGGAGTCGTCGTGCGCGCCGGGCTCTCGCCCGTCCGGACCGTCCCTGCCGGGCTCTCGCCGGCCCGGACCGTCCCCGCCGGGCTCTCGCCGACCCGGACCGTCCCCGCCGGGCTCTCGCCGGCCCGGACCGTCCCCGCCGGGCTCTCGCCGGCCCGGACCGTCCCCATCGGTGCCGGTCACGGGGCCGTCGGACGCGGCCGCGCGGGCTCCGGAGGCGGGGGCGGAGCGCCTGTCGCGGGCGCGCCGGCGCAGCAGGCCCCTGCGCCGGCTGAACAGGCGCTCGGTGCGCGGGTCGATGGCGTCGCGGACGCCGTCGCCGAGCAGGTTGAACGCCAGCGTGGCGACCAGCAGCGTGCCCGCGGGGAAGGTGAGGTACCACCAGGCCACCCGGTAGAACCCCTGCGCCTCGCTGAGCAGGTTGCCCCAGGACGGCGTGGGCGGGACGATGCCGAGCCCGAGGTAGGACAGCGTCGACTCGAACACGATGGCGGCGGGCACCAGCAGCGTGACCAGCACGATCACCGGGGCGAGCAGGTTCGGCAGGATGTCGACGACCATGACGCGCGCGTCGCTCGCGCCGAGCGACCTGGCCGCCTCGACGTACTCCCGTTCCTTGATCGAGAGTGTCTGCCCGCGCACGATCCGGGCGATCGCCGCCCAGGAGTAGAACGCGATCACCCCGACCGTGGCGGTCAAGGACGGACCGGCGATGGACACCACCGCGATGGCGAAGATCAGGTACGGGAAGGAGAGCACGACGTCCATGAGGCGCGACAGCAGCGTGTCCACGACGCCGCCGTAGAAGCCGGCGAGCAGCCCGACGGCGACGCCGAGCAAGGCCGCGAGCCCGGTGGACAGCACGCCGACGACCAGCGACACCCGTGCCCCGTACAGCACGCGGATGAACAGGTCGCGGCCGAGCCGGTCGGTGCCGAACCAGAACGTGCCGTTCGGCGCCACCGGAAGTCCCTGGTCGGTGATGCCGATGTCGCGGAACTGGTCGTCGGGCCCGTGGCCGCTCCACTGGGCGATCAGCGGCGCCGCCGCGGCGAGCACGAGCAGGAGCAGCACCACGACCGCCGAGGCCAGGGCGACCTTGTCGGTGCGGATGCGGGCCCAGGCCAGGGCCCACGGGCTGCGCCCGGCGATGGTCCTGCCGGGCACCACCCCGGGCCGTATCTCGGTGAGCGTCACCTCGTCCCCCTTTCTCCCGCCGGCGGGGCTCCGCCGATCGGGTAGTGGCAGGCCGTCAGGTGGCCGCCGCCCTCCAGCGGGGGCTGTCGTTCCGCGCAGAGGTCCCCGGCGCGCGGGCAGCGGGGATGGAAGCGGCAGCCGGACGGCGGGTCGATCGGCGAGGGCACGTCGCCGGTGAGGATGACCCGGCCGCGCCGGTCGGCGGCGTCGGGGTCGGCGACGGCCGTGGCGGACAACAGCGCGTCGGCGTAGGGGTGGCGGGGATGCTCGTACAGCTCGTCGGCCTCGGCCAGCTCCACGACCCGGCCGAGGTACATCACGGCGATGCGGTCGCTGACGTGCCGCACCACCGACAGGTCGTGGGCGATGAACAGGTACGTCAGGCCGAACTCGTCCTGCAGGTCCTTGAGCAGGTTGAGGATCTGCGCCTGGATCGACACGTCGAGCGCCGACACCGGCTCGTCGCAGATGATCAGCCGGGGGCGCAGGGCCAGGGCGCGGGCGACGCCGATGCGCTGGCGCTGCCCGCCGGAGAACTCGGCCGGGAAGCGGTTGTAGTGCTCGGGGTTGAGCCCGACCCGTTCCATCAGCTCGCCGACCGCGCGCCGTCGTTCCTTGGCGGTGCCGATGCCGTGGATGACCAGCGGGTCGGCGATGATCGAGCCGACGCGCCTGCGCGGGTTGAGCGAGCCGTAGGGGTCCTGGAACATGACCTGGATGTCGCGGCGGAACGGCCGCATCGCGCCGCGCGGCAGGTTGGTGATGTCCTGGCCGTCGAAGACGACCTTGCCGGAGGTGACCGGGTACAGCCCGGCGATGCAGCGGGCCAGCGTGGACTTGCCGCAGCCGGTCTCGCCGACCAGGCCCAGCGTCTCACCGGGCGCGAGGGTGAGGCTCACCCCGTCGACCGCGTGCACCTGCCCGACCCTGCGGCGCAGCACGGCGCCCTCGTGGATGGGGAAGTGCTTGACCAGGTCGTCGACTTCGAGGAGGTTCACGCCGCTCCCCCGTTCTCCGCGCGGGCGGCGCGCAGCCGCACGGCCTCCGCCTGTTCGCCGAGCCCGACGGCCTCGTGCGGCAGCCAGCAGGCCGAGGCGTGGTCGCCGTCGCCGGTCACGCGGGCCAGCGGCGGCGGCTCGGCGGAGCAGACCGGCATGGCGTAGCGGCAGCGCGGGTGGAACGCGCACCCGGGCGGCACGGCGATCATGCTCGGCGGCTGCCCGGGGATCGGCCGCAGCCGGCCCTTGCGCACCCCCGTGCTGCCGGGGATGGACTCCAGCAGGCCCTTGGTGTACGGGTGGTGCGGCCGGTAGTAGATCGTCCGCCGGTCGGCCCGCTCCACCGGGAGCCCCGCGTACATGACCATGACCTCGTCGGCGACGCCCGCCACCACGCCGAGGTCGTGGGTGATCAGCACCAGCGCGATGTCGAACTCCCGCTGCAGGCGCGTGATCAGGTCGAGGATCTGCGCCTGGACGGTGGCGTCCAGCGCGGTGGTGGGCTCGTCCGCGACCACCAGGCGCGGGTTGAGCGCGAGCGCCATCGCGATCATCGCGCGTTGCCGCATGCCGCCGGAGAACTGGTGCGGGTAGTCGTCCACCCTGCGGTCCGGGCGCGGGATGCCGACCAGCCCCAGCAGTTCGACCGCGCGCCGCCGGGCCTCGGCGCGGCCCACGCCGGCGTCGTGGACGCGGATCAGCTCGGCGATCTGCCAGCCGACCTTGTACAGCGGGTGCAGGCTGGTCAGGGGGTCCTGGAACACGACGCTGATCGCCGACCCGCGGATCCGGCGCAGCCGCTCCTCTCCCAGCGTGAGCAGGTCGACGCCCTCGAACAGGGCGCTGCCGGTGATGTCGGCCTCGGGCAGCAGGCCGAGGATGGCCTGCGTGCTCACCGTCTTGCCGCTCCCGGACTCCCCGACGATCGCCAGCGTCCGTCCCGGCTCGACGCTGAACGACAGCCCGCGGACGGCCCGCACGAGGCCGTCCGCGGTCGGGAAGCCGACCGTGAGGTCCTTGACTTCCAGAAGGCTCATCTACCGGTCCTTCGTCCGATTATTGCGATCACGACGTCGCGCCCGCATCACGGGCTCGGCGGGTCGAGCCAGAGGTTGGTGACGTCGTAGAGCTGGAAGGAGGGCAGGTAGAGGGCGTTCTTGACCCGCTTGGCGTGGTAGATCGGCGTGTTCTGGTTCTGGAAGGGCACGATCACCGCGTCCGCCATGACCTGCTGGTCCACCTGGTGCCACAGACCCGCCGACTTCGCCGCGTCGGGCTCGGCGAGCGCCTGCTTGATCAGGTCGTCCACCCGGGGGTTGCTGTAGCAGCCGTAGTTGGAGGTGCCGGGGGTGCAGTTGGTCTGGAACAGCGGCTGGGCGACCGCCCGCCCGTTGTTGCCGTACCAGTCGGGCACCCAGCCGGGGGCTGAGATGTCCCACTTGCTGCCCTTGGCGAGGGACACGTTCTGCAGGAAGGCGCCGTAGTAGTCGCCCTGCCGCACCGGCAGGCCCTTGACCGTGATGCCGCATTTCTGCAGGTCGGCGGAGTAGGACTGGAAGACGGCCGGGTGGTTGCCCGCGTTGCGGTAGGCCCCGGTCAGGGTGAGCCCGTTCGGGTAGCCGGCCTCGGCGAGCATCTGCTTGCACTTGGCCGGGTCGCCCGCGTCGCCCGGCGTCGGGTAGGGGTTGTACTCCTGGTAGCCGATGTTGCCCGGCGGGATGGCGGTGTGCAGAGGCGTGTTGAGCTCCTTGCCGCCGTAGATCTTGCCGATGGCCACCTTGCTGATCGCGTACTCGATGGCCTGGCGCACCTTGAGCTTGCCCATGGCGCCGCCGGCGTTCTTGCTCTGCTGGTTGAACACCAGGTAGGGGTTGGTGATGGCCCCGGGGAAGACCTTGTAGTTCGCGTCGCCGGAGGAGGCCAGGCGGGGCAGCTGCGCCGTCGGCACCGGCAGGTCCCACGACAGGTCGGCGGTGCCCGCCTCCAGTTGCTGCTGCACGCTGTCGGGCTCGGTGACGCCCTCCTTGACCTCGATCGCGTCGACGTACTGGTGGCGGATCGGGTCGGCCTCCTGCTTCCAGGCCGGGTTGCGCTCCAGCCTGATCTCCTTCGTCGCCACGTACTTGACGATCTTGTAGGGCCCGTCGGAGACGACGTGCCGGCGGAAGTCCGCGTCGTCGGGCAGGTACTGGTCGTACTCCTGCGGCGCCGCCGAGGCGAAGTTGAGCGACAGGATGTTCAGGAAGTCGCTGGCCGGCTGGACGAGCGTGAACACCAGCGTCTTGTCGTCCTTGGCCTGGACCCCGGGGATGTCGTGGGAGTTCTGGAAGTCGGCCAGCGCCTTCGGCGTGGGCTTGTCCTTCTCGAACGCCTTGGCGTAGGCGGAGCAGTACTCCGCCATGCCCTTGATCGTGCTGGTGTAGTACCCGGGCGCTCCCGAGCCGGCCACCGGGTTGCACAGCCGCTTGAAGCCGCGCAGGTAGTCCTGGGCGGTGACGGCGCGTGGCGGCGTGGTGTCCCACTGGACGCCGTCGCGCAGCTTGACGGTGTAGGTGAGCAGGTCCTTGCTGAGCCCGCCGTTCGCCGTGGTGGGGATCTCGGCGGCGACGTCGGGCACGACCTCCAGGGCCTTCTTCAGGTCGGCCTGGGCGGCCAGCGAGAACAGCTGGCGGGCGTAGGCGCGCAGGAGCCCGTTGGTCACGGTGTAGTAGGTGCTGGTCGGGTCGAGGTGGTCGACGTCGCCGCCGCCGACCAGCCGCAGCGTCCCGCCCTGGACGGGCTTGCCGGCCGGCTGCTGGGCGCCGGCGGACTTTCCGGCGCCGGTGCCGCCGGTGCCGCTGTCGGTCGCGCAGGCGGAGGCGAGCAGCGTCGCCGCCGCCGCGACCGCGATGGTGAGATGGCGCGATCTGGCCATCTGCCCTCCTGGGTGCCGAGATGGGGATCCTGGTGGCCGGTCGCAGGGCGGGCGCGCGGTAGGCTGGCGCCCTGCCTTGCGGCTGGGATGGGTGCTCGGGGATGAGGCGCTTGGTGCAGATCGAGGGCCGCTCTGATTGAAGGAACCCACTTTCCGGGCCGGCTGTCGAGGCCGGTTACGCAACCGATGGCGATGAGCGATCCATAAGTGATGCCGGTTCGGTCGTGAAATATCAGCGAATTGCGACACAATCGCCGAACAACCCGCTCATAGCCCTCTGAGCTGCGCGAACGTCGCGGTAGCGGCTGCATTCAAAGGTGCTCCCAGGGATGGGAAGCAGGAAGTAAACCCGGTTTCCGGACTATTGGTACGGGCATCGGTACATTTGAACGTCTGCTTCCTCCGGGGATGCACCCGAATGAGGTGGAGCAGTGAAACCGACGCCGTCCACGACCTCGCGCCGGAACATCCCGCCCCCCTTGCTGACCATGGGCATGGAGGAGGAGTTCCTGCTGATCGACCCGCGCAGCGGGCGCCTGCGGCCCGCCGCGGGACAGGTGCTGCGCCGCCTCGGCGGGCTGGCCGCCTGCCGGGTCGTGCCGGAGCTGACCAGGTGCCAGGTCGAGACCAACAGCGCCGTCCACACCGACCTGCGGGCGCTCGCCGCCGACCTGCTGCGGCTGCGCGCCCTCGTCTCCGCCGCCGCGTCGGACGCGGGAGCCGCGCTGTCGGCGTGCGGGACGTGCCTGGTCGGCTGCGGCGGCATGCCCCCGCTCAGCGCCGCACCGCGCTACCGGCGCATGTACGAGCAGTTCCGCGCCCTGCTGTACGGCCAGGGGGTGTGCGGGTGCCACGTCCACGTCGGCGTCGCCGACCGCGAGGAGGCCGTGGGGGTCAGCAACCACGTGCGGCCCTGGCTGCCGCTCCTGCAGGCGCTGACCGCCAACTCCCCCATCACCGACGGCGAGGACACCGGCTACGCGAGCTGGCGGGCGATGTTGTGGGCGCGCTGGCCGAGCGCCGGTCCCCCGCCGTACTTCCTGTCGGCCGGCCACTATGACGGCCTGCTGCGGGGTCTGCGGGCCAGCGGGGCGATCCTCGACCGGGGCATGGTGTACTGGCTGATCAGGCTCTCCCACCACCTGCCGACCCTGGAGTTCCGGTCGGCCGACACCTGCGCCACGGTGGAGGAGGCCGTCCTGCTGGCCGCGCTGGTCCGGGCCCTGGCCGCGACCGCGCTCGTCGAGGTGCGCCGGGGCGTCCCGGGCCCGCCGGTCGACCACACGCTGTTGTGCGCCGCGTACTGGCGCTCGGCCCGCGACGGCATGGAGGGCGCGGTCTACGACCCGATCACCGGCCGGGTCGTCCCGGCGTGGACGCTCGCCGAACGGCTGGTGGAGACCGTGCGCCCGGCCCTGGCGGCGGCCGGCGACCTCGCGCCGGTCACGGCCGCGCTGCGCCGCATGCGGCGCAGCGGCTCGGGCGCGGAACGCCAGCGGGCCGCCCACCGCCGCCGCGGCCAGGTCGGCGACGTCGCCGAGCTGCTCGTCCGGCAGACCACGCAGGTGCCGGAGCTGTTCGGCGGGCCGCCCTCACCGGCCCGGGCGGTGACCGGGACGCGCGCCGGCGTCGGCGGCTCGCTCGTCCCTCTTCAGGAGCCGACCCGCCAGGAGCTGAGGTAGTCGGCCTGGACGGCGGTGAGCGCGTCGATCTCGATGCCGGCCGCGCCGAGCTTGAGCCGCGCCACCTCGGTGTCGATCTCCGCCGGCACGTCGTACACCCCCGGGGCGAGCCGGGACCGCTCTCCGGCCAGCCAGGCGACGGCGAGCGCCTGGGCGGAGAACGACATGTCCATGACAGCGGCGGGATGCCCCTCGGCGGCCGTCAGGTTGACCAGACGGCCCTCGGCGAGCAGCAGCAGGCGCCTGCCGTCGGAGAGGACGTACTCGTCGGTGTAGGGCCGTACGCCGAAGTTCACGTCCTGCGCCATGCCCTCCAGGGCCCGCACGTCGATCTCGACGTCGAAGTGGCCGGCGTTGGCCAGGATGGCGCCGTCCCGCATCTCGGCCAGGTGCTCGCCCCGGATGACGTCGCGGTTGCCGGTGACGGTGATGAACAGGTCGCCCGCCCTGGCCGCGTCGGCCATCGGCAGCACCTCATACCCCTGCAGGGCGGCGTCCAGGGCCTTGACCGGGTCGATCTCGGTGACGATGACCCGCGCCCCCTGGCCCCTGGCCCGCTCGGCGACGCCGCGCCCGCAGTAGCCGAACCCGGCGACGACGACCGTGCGCCCCGCGAGCAGGACGTTGGTGGCCCGCATGATGCCGTCGAGCGTGGACTGGCCGGTGCCGTAGCGGTTGTCGAACATCCGCTTGGTGCGGGTGTCGTTGACGGCGACCATCGGGAAGCGCAGCGCCTGCTCGGCCGCCATCTGCCGCAGCCGGATGATGCCGGTCGTGGTCTCCTCGCAGCCGCCCGAGACGCCTTCCAGCAGCTCGACGCGCTCGGTGTGCAGGATGTTGACCAGGTCGCAGCCGTCGTCCAGCACCAGGTCGGGGGCGATGTCCAGCGCCTCGTGGATGTGCCGGTAGTAGGTCTCGCGGTCCACCCCGGCCCGGGCGTGCACCTCCACCCCGTAGGAGGCGAGCGCCGCCGCGACGTCGTTCTGCGTGGACAGCGGGTTGGAGGCCGCCAGCGCGATCTCGGCCCCGCCCGCCTTGAGCGCGCCGACGAGCACCGCCGTCTCGGCGGTCACGTGCAGGCACGCGGCGACCTTCAGCCCCTCCAGAGGGCGGGTCTGGCTGAAGCGCGCCCCGATGGCGCGCAGCACGGGCATGGAGCGCAGCGCCCAGTCGATGCGCCGCTCCCCCGCCTCGGCGAGCGGCGCGTCCGCGACGTCCACGGTCCCCCCTGTGCTCATGTGGCGAAGGGTCCCCGCGCGGACCGCGCGGGGACCCTGCCATGATCGTCGATCAGTAGCGGTAGTGGTCCGGCTTGTACGGGCCCTCGATGTCCACGCCGATGTACTCGGCCTGGGCCTTGCTCAGCGTGGTGAGCTTGACGCCGAGCGCGTCGAGGTGGAGCCGCGCGACCTTCTCGTCCAGGTGCTTGGGCAGGACGTAGACGCCGATCGGGTACTGCTCGGTCTTGGTGAACAGCTCGATCTGCGCGATCACCTGGTTGGTGAAGGAGTTGGACATCACGAAGCTCGGGTGGCCGGTGGCGCAGCCGAGGTTCATCAGGCGGCCCTCGGCCAGCACGATGATCTGGTGCCCGTCGGGGAAGGTCCAGGTGTGGACCTGCGGCTTGACCTCGGTCTTCACGATGCCGGGGGTCTTCGCCAGGCCGGCCATGTCGATCTCGTTGTCGAAGTGGCCGATGTTGGAGACGATCGCGTTGTGCTTCATCCGGCCCATGTGGCCGGCCGTGATGATGTCGAAGTTGCCGGTGGTGGTCACGAAGATGTCGGCGATGCCGACGACGTCCTCCAGCGTGGTGACCTGGAAGCCGTCCATCGCGGCCTGGAGGGCGCAGATGGGGTCGATCTCGGTGACGATGACCCGGGCGCCCTGGCCGCGCAGCGCGTCGGCGCAGCCCTTGCCCACGTCGCCGTAGCCGCAGACCACGGCGACCTTGCCGCCGATGAGGACGTCGGTGGCGCGGTTGAGGCCGTCGATGACGCTGTGGCGGCAGCCGTACTTGTTGTCGAACTTGCTCTTGGTGACCGAGTCGTTGACGTTGATCGCCGGGAAGAGCAGCGTGCCGGCCTTGAACATCTCGTACAGGCGGTGGACGCCGGTGGTGGTCTCCTCGGTGACGCCCTTGATGCCCGCGGCGACCGTGGTCCACCGGCCCTCGTCGGTCACCGTGCGGCGCAGGAGGTCGAGGATGATCTTCCACTCCTCGGGGTCCTCCTCGGCGGGCGAGGGGACGGCGCCGGCCTTCTCGTACTCGGCGCCCTTGTGCACCAGCAGGGTGGCGTCGCCGCCGTCGTCCAGGATCATGTTCGGGCCGGTGCCGTCGGGCCAGCGCAGCGCCTGGTCGGTGCACCACCAGTACTCCTCCAGCGTCTCGCCCTTCCAGGCGAACACCGGCACGCCCTTGGGGGCGTCGGTGGTGCCCTCGGGGCCGACGACGACCGCGGCGGCGGCGTGGTCCTGGGTGGAGAAGATGTTGCAGCTCACCCAGCGCACGTCGGCGCCGAGCGCGACCAGCGTCTCGATCAGCACGGCGGTCTGGATGGTCATGTGGAGGGAGCCCATGATCTTGGCTCCGGCCAGCGGGCGAGTCTCGGCGTACTCGCGGCGGACCGCCATCAGGCCCGGCATCTCATGCTCGGCGAGCTGGATCTCTCTGCGGCCGAAATCGGCCAGCGCAAGGTCGGCGACCTTGAAGTCCATGGTGTCTTCCCCTCAACCCGGTCATTGTGCGTCTCTGCGAGTTTAAGAGCCCCGCGGACCCCAACGCATCCCCAGATCTGCGAACCTGACACAATTATGTGAGAATTGGCCCCATGCGCATCACCGAGGCGGCGAAACGACTGGGAATGTCCCCGCGGATGCTCCGTTACCGCGAGGCGCTCGGCCTGCTGCCGCCGACCCGCGAGAAGGGCTCCCACCGCCGCTTCGGCCCCGAGGAGCTGGCGGCCGTCACCCAGGCGATGGACCTGGAGCGGCGCTTCGACGTCTCCCCCGCCGAACTGGCCTTCGGCCTGCGCGTGCTCAGCGAGCCCGCCGTCGCCCAGGCCGTCCGCGACCTCGGCCTGCGCGTCGGCCGCATCCAGGCCCCTCGCAGGGCCCTCGACTTCGAAAAGGAGAAGGCCCTCCGCCTGCTACGCCACGGCCGCTGACCAGCTGGAGACCTCGCACTCACCCGGCATCTGCCCACGGTCGGACACGCGCGTCCGTCTGAGGTCGCACACCCGCTCGCGCCCGCCCGTCAAGATGCGACCCGAGCCGGACGCGCGCCCACTGCCTCGCCCAGCACCATGCTGCTGTGCCCCGACATACCGGTCCGGGCGTACCGACACGGACAAGACGGGCAGCAATCCATGAGCATTGATCTTCGCGGGCACTTCACGCGGTGGCGGCAGACCGGCGCGGACCGGCGGGCCGCCAACGCCGCTGCCAATCTGGACCGCCAACCCCCGTTCCCCGGCCGGTGGGTGAGCGCCATCTCGCTGATCGCCGGTCCCATCCTGATCATGACCGGGACTCTGTTGCGTTCCCAGTTCTACTACTTCGTCCCTTATCAGCTCGTCGCCTACACCCAGCACCCCGCCCTCATCACCGCCGCCTACGCCTGCTTCGCCGGCGGGTTCGTGCTGCTGTGGCCGGCGGTCATGACGCTGGCACAGCGGATCGCCGTCACCGCCCCGCTGTGGGGACTGTGGGGCGGTTGCCTGGTGATCGTCGGCCTGTTCACCAGGACCTTCCAGTTCGGCACCGATCACCTGGCCTTCCACCTGACCGACAGCCTCGGCCTGCAGACCATGCTCAAGGGCATCGACGGCTACTACGTGGCATGGCGGGACACCGTCTGGCATCCGTTCAGGTCCATGTCCGGGCCGGCCTTCTTCGGTTGGGTCGTGCTGGCCATCGGCGCCTACCGCTCCGGCGCCCTGGGGCTGGGCCGTTCGATCGCACTCGGCCTGATGTCAGCGCTCGCGCTCGGGACGCTCAAAGGCACCGAACCGCAGTCCTTCATCGCCGTGGGCGGCCTCTGCGTCGCCTTCATCCCCCTGGGCATCTCGCTGCTGCGCGGCGGCCCCCCACCGACCAGGCGCGCCATGATCTGGGTCGTCGCCCTCATCGCCGTGCACATCCTCATGTCGGCCTTTGGTCCGAGAGGATGACGATCCGGACCAGTGCTACGCCGATGAGCCGGGAACCCACCTCACCGGTACCGGCATCCGCACCCGATGAACGTGCGGAGGCGTGCCCTCGTTCGGAGAAGGGCGGACCGTCACCGGCGGCCGTCCGGGTTGGTGATGAGGCCGCCTTCGTAGGCGGCGATGACGAGCTGGGCACGGTCCCTGGCCCCCAGTTTGGCCAGGAGACGGCCGACATGGGTCTTGACCGTGCCGATGGTGAGGCACAGGTGCTCGGCGATCTCGGCGTTGGACATGCCCCTGCCGATGAGGGTGAGCACCTCGCGCTCGCGCCGGGTGACCTCGTCGAGGCCCCGCACGACCTGTGCGGGATGAGAGCCCTGCAGGAACTCGGTGATGAGCCGGCGGGTGACGGTGGGCGCGAGCAGCGCCTCACCGGAGGCGACGACCCGGATGGCGGCCAGCAGTTCGGCCGCCGTGGCGCTCTTGAGCATGAAGCCGCTCGCACCCGCCCGCAGCGACGCGTAGACGTATTCGTCCAGGTCGAACGTGGTGAGGATCAGTACGAGCACGCCGGAGCAGGCGGGGTCGGCGCAGATACGCCGGGTCGCCTCGATGCCGTCCATGTCCGGCATGCGCACGTCCATCAGGACGACGTCGGGCCGGTGCCGGCGGGCCAGGCGCACGGCTTCGGCGCCCGTGCCCGCCTCGCCTACGGCGGCCAGCCCTGGTGCGGCGTCGATGAGGACCTTGAGGCTGTCGCGGATCAGGATCTGGTCCTCGACCAGCAGGACCCGGACGGGCGGGGACGAGTCGTGCGGAGCGGCGCCGATGCTCGCGTCGTCGATGCCCGTGTCGTCGATGCTCATGCCGCGGCGCCGTCCGGGGCGTAGGGCAGTCGAGCCGACACGCGAAAGCCTCCTTCGGGCCGGGGCCCCGAATCGAACGTGCCTCCGTACATCTTCGTCCGTTCCCGCATGCCGATCAGGCCGTGTCCGCCGTGCTGTCCGTGTCCGCCGTGTCCGCCGTGGCCGCCGTGGCCCGCCCGCGGCGGCCGGCCGTGGCGGGGACCGTCGTCGACGACCTCGATCACGGCCTCCCGCCCGTCGACGTCCACGGTGACCGCGCAGCGGGCCGGCCCCACGTGGGTGACGACGTTGGTCAGAGCCTGCTGCACGATCCGGTACACCGACACCGCGACGGCGGCGGGCAAGGCGGCCTCCTCACGGACGGTCAGCTCCACCTCGACTCCGGCCGAGCGGGCGTGGGCGGCCAGCCCGGGCAGGTCCGCCATGCCGGGCGCGGGCACGGGGTCCTGCTGAGGATCGCCGTCGGACCGCAGCAGGCCGAGCACCCGGTGGATCTCGGTGAGCGTGCTGCGGCTGGTCTCCTCGATGACGGCCAGCGCGGCGCGGACCTCCTGCGGGCGGGCGTCGGCGACGTGGTTGGCGACGGTGGCCTTGACGGCGATCAGGCTCATGCTGTGGCCGATGATGTCGTGCAGTTCCCTGGCGATGCGCCTGCGCTCGTCGGTCACCGCGGCGTCGGCGAGGTGGCGGACGAGGCGGGCGGTCGTGTCCCGCTTCCAGCGCACGACCGTTCCGAGGGCCCACGCGACGGTCAAGAGCACACCGATCGTACCGATCTCGATCGGCCAGGCCGCAGGCATCTCGCTGGGCGTCGCCGCTAGCGCGAGACCGGGGAACACCTGCACGTAGTAGACCAGGATCGCGGTCACCGCGGCGGACACGCAGACCGCCAGGCCCGCCGCCGACCAGACGATCGAGGCGGTCGCTGCCACCAGGTACAGCACGAGCGCGGTCGGCACGAAGGTCAGCCAGATCGCGCCCGCCGCGACGGCGCCGGCAATGGTCACCCCCGTGCCCGCCGCGCACGCGACGGCGAGCATGGCCCGCGGCCGGCGCCGCCGGAGGGCGATCGGAAAGCTCAGGACCGCCGCCACCGGCCAGGCCGACCACCCGGACCACGGTGACGACGGCCCCGGCGGATCGACGATGGCGTATCGGATGAGCAGCGCGACAACGACCGCCACCACCGCGTCGGTGAGGCCCCTTCCACCGCGCCGCCATCCAGCCCATTCCATGATGGGACGGTATCGCCTCATCTGATCATGTGGCATCCGCCCACGGCTGGAAATCCGCATCCGTTCGACGGGGGCCGAGCGAGTCCTCGGGAGAACGCCGGCCGGGTGGGGTCGCATCCAGCGCGCGAAGGAGAGGACCTCGGCCCGGATCAGGCGTGGTCGGCCGGAGCGGGGGCGGCCGGCTCGGAGGCGGAGGGGTCGACCGGGGAGCGGGGGGCCTCGTCCTTGCGGTAGAGATCGGGCTCCAGGTAGATGACCGTACCACCGCGTCTGATCAGCCGGTCACAGGTGGCCCCACAGGTCGGGATCGTCGCTGAGCGGTTCGACGCGCAGGTCGGCGACGAGCGGCCGCACCGCACGGGCCAGATCGGCCGATCGGCGGGCATGGTGAGGCTGCGCGTGTACGACAACGGTCGAAGGGTTCGGGTCGAGGTCACCGACGAAGGCTCCGACCGCACCATCCCCCAGGTTCCCGCCCAAGTGGGCCCGTTCAGTGAAGGCGGACGTGGCCTGTGGCTGGTCCGGGAGTTGCCCACGGCATGGGGGTGGCGGCAGGAAGGGCAAGGGCGAACAGTCTGGTTCGACCTGGAACCCTGACGTGTTTCCTCCGGATCGTGCCGACGCCGCCTGCCAGAGGACAGTGGGTTCGGCCGGGCAGGGTCACATGGCCATGGCGTCGGTCAGGGTGACGGCGAACTCGGCGGGACAGGACCAGTAGCCGAGGTGGTCCCCGGGGAAATCGATCACCTGCTGGTTCCATCGGGCCGCGAGCACGACGGCCGGCTGGTAGGGGAAGTGGGCACGGGAGTCGCGGCCTCCCGCGAGGACTATGCGAGCGTGCTGCGCGTCGAGCGCGGCGAGGTCCGGGCGGTGGCTGGGAGCGTTGGGGACTTCTTGGGTCAGAACGGTGTGCGCGACTCCGGCCATGCGGCCGAGCAGCTCCGGGTCGAGATCGGCCGGCCACCGAGCCTCGCCCATCCCGATACCGGTCATGAACTGCCGCATCGCCGCGTCCGCGCCCTGGCTCTGATGGGTGGCGACGACATCCTCGAAGAAGGCTCGCCACCGCGGGGCGTCCGGCAGCACCTCCAGGAGGGGAGGTTCGTGCGCCACGAGTCTGCTGACCTGCTTGGGATACCGGCCGATGAGAGCGAGTCCGATGACGGCTCCCGCGCTGGTGCCGAACACGCGGGCCGGTCCCCCGGCGACGCCGTCGATCAGATGGCGCGCGTCTTCGACGTGCGTCTCGATCCACCCTGCCGGCTCCTCGTGGGCGGGGCTGCGGGAGAAGCCCCTGCGGTCGTAACTGATGACCATGTAGCGGTCGGCGAGCCGATCGGCCATGGCATCGAAGAGGCCGGCGTCGCCGTTGCTCCCGGGGATCAGCAAGAGCGCGGGACCTGAGCCACGGACCTCATAGTGGATGCGGGCGCCGGCTAGATCCAGGACGCCGTTCTCGTGCGTGGCCATCATGCCTCCGGTTCGGGTGCGCCAGATAAGATGCGGACTGCATCTAACGTACGCCGTTCTCGGTAAGATGCGCAACGCATCTAAAAGGAGTGTGAGATGAGCCGACGACGAGGAGAACGGCTGGAGCGGGCCATCCTCGATGCCACCTGGGAGCTGCTGACTCAGATGGGATACGCCAAACTGACGATGGAGGCCGTGGCCGCCAGAGCGGGCACCAGCCGGCCGGTGATCCACCGCCGTTGGCCCACCCGAGCGCAACTCGCGCTCGCGGCCCTCGACCACGCCGCACCCGTGGACACCGAGCCACCGGACACCGGCGGGCTGCGGACCGACCTGCTCGCCATGATGGAGCATGTCGCCCGGCTACTCGGCTCTGTGCACGGCGAGGTCCTGGCCGGCATGGCCGTCGAGACCGCCCGTGATCCGGAAGCCGCCCGCGCTTTACGCGCCCGGCTGGCCTCCAGGGCTCAGGGAGGGCAGGTCGCGACCATCGTCCGGCGTGCGATCGAGCGGGACGAGATCCCCGCCGTCCGTCTGCCTTCGCGAGTGGTCAAACTTCCGTTCGACCTCGTTCGCAACGAGGTCGTGCTGTACGGTCTGCCACCGAGTGAGGACGCGATCACGGAAATCGTCGATTTCATCGTCATCCCCGCGATACTTCACGCCCCGGCGTCCGAGCGTGTCCAGGCCGGTTAGCCGGCTTCACGTTCGCGCCGAGGCGTGCGAAAAGCGCGCGGCGGGACGGCGGGACAGGTCGCCGGTCAGGCGCGGTCCGCCTTGGCGGGGGCGGCCGGCTCGGAGGCGGAGGGGTCCAGGGGGGAGCGGGGGGCCTCCTCCTTGCGGTAGAGGTCGGGCTCCAGGTAGATCATCTTGGCGATCGGCACGGCCTCCCGGACGCGCCGCTCGGCCTCGTCGATGCCCTTGGCCACGTCGGCCGCCGTGTCGTCGTGCTCCACGGCGATCTTGGCGGCGACCAGCAGTTCCTCGGGACCCATGTGCAGGGTGCGCAGGTGGATGACCCGGCTGACCTCGGGGGCGCTCTCGAGCGCGTCGCAGATGCGGTCTTCGATCTCGGGGGCGGCGCTCTCGCCGATGAGCAGCGACTTGGTCTCGACGGCCAGGACGACCGCGATGACCGCGAGCAGCAGGCCGATCATGAGCGTGCCCACGCCGTCCCACACGCCGTTGCCGGTGACCACGGCCATGGCCACGCCGAACAGCGCGAACAGCAGGCCGAGCAGCGCGCCGAGGTCCTCAAGGAGCACGACGGGAAGCTCGGGGGCCTTGGCGCGGCGGATGAACGTGAACCACGACTGCTCGCCCTTGAGCGGCAGCGACTCCATGATCGCGGTGCGGAAGGAGAACCCCTCGGCGGCGATCGCGAAGATCAGGACGCCGAACGCCCAGATCGGCGACTCGACGTCATGCGGGTGGGCGATCTTCTCGATGCCCTCGTACAGCGAGAACACCGCGCCGATCGTGAACAGCACGACCGCGACCACGAAGGCGTAGAAGTAGCGCTCACGGCCGTAGCCGAACGGGTGCTTGCGGTTCTCGCGCTTCCGGGACCGCCGGTTGCCGAGCAGCAGCAGCGCCTGATTGCCGGAGTCGGCGACCGAGTGCACCGACTCGGCGAGCATCGACGACGACCCCGTGAACAGGAACGCCACGAACTTCGATGCCGCGATCGCCAGGTTCGCCCCCAGCGCCGCGATGATCGCCTTGGTACCGCCGCCCGCGCTCACCCGCAGTCTCCACCCATCCCGTCGAAACCGTGCACCTACCCGCCCGGTGAAGCGGTCATCGCAGATCTTATGGGGTAACTCGGGCTTTAAGTTCCGCGACGGTCGCCACCTGGGCCGGATCGACACCGTACCCCAGGGCCAGGTAAACAGTCCCGTAGTCGACCAGCCCCACCAGCGAGGCCAGCCTTTCCAGGGGATGGACGCCCTCGGCGGTGATCTCGGTGACCGGAACACCCCTCTGCTCGGCCATGCGCACCGCCAGGACGCGCTTCTTGCTCACCTGCGGATGCTCATCCATATCGCGCAGCACGACTAGCCGCAGAGCCAGGGAGGCGCCGTCGCCGAAGATGTCGCGCTCGGCGAGCGGGCCCTCGACCACCGCCACCTGGTCGTGGACCGCGCCGGGAATCTCACCGTGGATCGCGGGATACTTGGCGTTCTTGGCGAGCTGCGACACCAGCCGGTGCGCGACCGCGCCGGTCACCGGCGAGGTGCCCCACACCATGGGGATGGTGCCGGCGAGCTCCATCGCCAGGGTCTTGCCCGGGTTGATGAACGACTCGCTGGACGGGCGGCAGCGGTGGGCGATGTCCTCAAGGCGCGCGGCGGCGGCCTCCACCACCTCCGGACCGGCCTCGACCAGCCCGAGCTCCGCCGCGACGGCGACCAGCGGCATGGTCAGCGCCCACAGGCTCGCCCTGTCGGGCGGGAAGGCGCCGGCCACCGGGGCGATCGGCACGTGCAGCCCGGACGCCTGCTCGGCGATCGCCGCCAGCGGCGAGCGCGGGCGGCTCACCGTCAGCAGGCGGCAGCCGCGGCGGACGGCCTCCAGCGCGAGCGTCCGGGTCTCCTCGGTGGCGCCGGAGGACGACACCGCGATGACCAGGTCGGCGGCGCCCACCCAGCCCGGCAGCCGGTAAGAGCTGACGGTCACGATGGGGATCGGCACCCCGCCCCCGCACACGGCGGCGAGCATGTCGCCCGCCAGGGCGGAGGAGCCCATGCCCGCCACGACGACCGCCCGGGGCCGGTCGCCGCGCGACAGCCGCGAGACGCCGGCCTCCAGCGCCGTGCGGTGCGAGGTGCGCACCTGCGCGCCGGAGGAGGCGATCGCCGGAAGCATGCCCGACGGGTCGCCCTCGGTCAGGAACGCCGCGTCGTCCAGCCGCTCGGGCTCGAAGGAGCTCACGCCTTGCGCGCCTCGTCCACCAGAAGCACGGGGATGTCGTCGCGGACGGGATAGACCAGCCCGCAGGTCTCGGAGCTGCACGCCAGCTCGTCGCTCTCAGGAACGGCGTTCAGCGGCGATTTGCACGCGGGGCAGGCCAGGATGTCCAGCAGCCAGTCATCGATCTTCACGGTGCACTCCTCACGACGGCGAGGACCTCGTCCCGGACCGCCGCCATCAGCTTCTCGTCGGCCGCCTCGGCGTTCAACCGGAGAAGCGGCTCTGTGTTGGACGGACGAAGATTGAACCACCAGTCGGGCCCCGACACGGTCAGCCCGTCGAGCTCGTCCACCGACGCGCCGTCGCGGCCGGCGAACGCCGCGCGCACCCGGGCCGTCGCGGCGGCCTGGTCGGGGACGGTGCTGTTGATCTCGCCGGAGGCGGCGTAGCGGGCGTAGCGCTCGAGGAGCTCCGACAGCGGGCGCCGCTGCTCGCCGAGCGCGGCCAGCACGTGCAGCGCGGCCAGCATGCCGGAGTCGGCGAACCAGAAGTCGCGGAAGTAGTAGTGCGCGGAGTGCTCGCCGCCGAAGACCGCGCCGGTGCGGGCCATCTCGGCCTTGATGTAGGAGTGGCCGACGCGGGTGCGCACCGGGACGCCGCCGTGCTCGGCGATGATCTCGGGCACGGCCCTGGAGGTGATCAGGTTGTGGATCACCGTGGCGCCCGGGTGCCTGGCGAGCTCGCGGGCCGCGACCAGGGCGGTGATCGCCGAGGGCGGCACCGACTCTCCGCGCTCGTCGACGACCCAGCACCGGTCGGCGTCGCCGTCGAAGGCCAGGCCGAGGTCCGCGCCCTTGTCCAGGACGGCCTTCTGCAGGTCGCGCAGGTTGTCGGGCTCGATCGGGTTGGCCTCGTGGTTGGGGAAGGTGCCGTCGAGCTCGAAGTACAGCGGGGTCAGCTCGACCGGCAGGCCGTCGAGCACCGCCGGGACGGTGTGCCCGCCCATGCCGTTGCCGGCGTCCACGACGACCTTCAGCGGCCGGACGCCCGACAGGTCGACCAGCCCGCGCAGGTGGGCGGCGTACCCGGCCAGCAGGTCGCGCGAGGTGAGCTTCCCGGCGGCCGGGACGGAGGCGGCGCCGGCGCCTCGCCCGGCGGCGAGGATCTCGGCGGCGCGGTCGCGCACGGCGGTCAGGCCGGTGTCGGCGCCCACCGGGACGGCGCCCGCCCGGCAGAGCTTCATGCCGTTGTAGCGGGCCGGGTTGTGGCTGGCGGTGAACATCGCGCCGGGCAGGCCGAGGCTGCCGCTGGCGTAGTACAGCAGATCGGTGGAGCCGAGGCCGGCGTCGACCACGTCGGCGCCCCGGCCGGTGACCCCCCGGGCGAAGGCGGCCGACAGCGGGAGGGAGGAGGGGCGCATGTCGCGGGCGACGACCACGGCGGCGGCGCCGACGACCTCGGCGAAGGCCGCGCCCACGGCCTCGGCGGCCGCCTCGTCGAGCTCATCCGGCACGACGCCGCGGATGTCGTACGCCTTGAAGATCTTGGCGAGGTCGCCCACTGCCGCTCCGCACCTAGTCATGTCTTTTCGGTCGAGCCTACTGCGTCCCATGGTGGTCTTCGACGAACCTGAGAGCCCCGGAGCGACCCCGCCGGACCCGGGTGACCCGTGAGTGACGGGCGCAACACCGGTCGCGGTCCTGGCGTCCTCGTGGCGGCGCGGGAGGCCGCGGGGGGAGCCTCAGCGCTCGAGGTTCTGCTGCTGCGCCGAGCGCAGCACCCTCAGGTGGCCGCGGCGGCCCACCTCGACCCCCTGCCCGACCGGCTCGCCCGAGGACGGCGTGGGGCGCGCGGCCTCGCGCACGGCGTTGGCCAGGGCCTCCAGGTCGTCGGTGGTCGGCTGACCGGCCTCCGACGGCAGCCGGACGACCTCCCACCCGCGGGGGGCGGTCAGCCGCTCCGCGTGGTCCGCGCACAGGTCGTAGCAGTGTGGTTCGACGTACGTCGCCAGCGGGCCGAGCACGGCGGTCGAGTCGGCGTAGACGTACGTGAGTGTGAAGACGGCAGGCTGCCTGCAGGCGGTACGGGAACAGCTGCGGACGGGGCTCACGGAGGGACCGTATCCGGTCCGCGTTCACATTGCCACCACCCGGCAGCTCTTAACGAGCGTGTCGCCACATTTCGGACACTTACCCGCCGTTTACGGGCGTCATATCGCCACCTGGCATGTCCTTGGGAAACGGCACGCTCCGGTGCCCGTCCGGGGATACGCCACCCGGACGCACAGGGAGTCGGCACGGGATCCGGGAGGCACGATCTAGGCTTGGCTATGTGAGTCCGGACCCTGGCGGCACGCCCCGCCCCAACGGCCCGCGGCGGCGCGATCGGCACGGCCGCGGCATGCGAGGTCCGCTCGCCCCGTCGCACGTGCCCATCGCGCGCTCCCGGAGCGAGCGCTTCGACGATTTCGTGCTGGACGCCGTCGACCGGCTCAAGCCGAAATGGGGCGGCCAGCTCTCGGCGGTCGAGTTCGCGGTGGAGGACGTGCCCCCCGCCGACGAGCTCGTCGACGGGCCGGGCCGGCTGTCCTCCGACCCCATCCCCTTCGGCCGGGCCGAGCCCGCCGTCGCCGGCTCCCCGGCGGTCGTGGTGGTCTACCGCCGCCCGCTGGAGGCCCGCGCCCGCGACCGCGACACGCTGGGCGCGCTCGTGCACGACGTGGTCGTCGAGCAGGTGGCCAGCCTCCTCGGCCTGTCCCCCGAGACCGTCGACCCCGGCTACGACGACCGCCACTGACCACCGCCCCGGGCGACCGAGGGCCACGACAGAGCCCTGCGACCGGGCCCCGCGACCGGGCGCCGGCCCGGACGGGTGCCGGCCCTGACGGGTGCTGTCCCGGACGGCGTCATCGGCGGGCGCCGCGAGGCGTCAGTCGCCGCCGGTGGAAGGCGGAGCCGGGCGGTCGGGCAGGACCACGTCGGAGGACTCCTGGACCGGCGGGGCGATCACCCAGGTGCGCGCCAGTGCGAGAGGCTGGGCGGTGAGCAGCAACCCGTCGGGGGTGCGCTCGTCCAGCACCCTGCCCCCGTACACCGGTCCCGACTTCGGCTGCGGCGTCACCACGACGCTGAAGTCGCCGCCGCCCGGCGGGGCGAGCTTGATCTCCTTGGTGCGCGCGGCGGGGATCTCGACGTCCACCGGAGGGGGCGCGGCGCCGCGCTTGGGCAGCACCTGGACGCGCACCTCGGCCCGCGCGCCGGGCGCCGAGAGGATCAGGCGGGACGAGACGTCCTTGCCGCCCCGGTTGTCGGCCACCACGCTGCCGAACTCGATGGCCGGGGCCCCCGCCGTGAACGCGACGTCCGGTTTGCTCCCCGTGCCGGTGGCCATGACCCCGGCCACGATCGGGACGTCCGCGGTGAGCACCATCGCCGCCGGCTGGCCGCCGATGCCCGTGGACACGTCGAGCGAGGCGGTGGACCCGGCGGGCACGTCCAGCGACTCGCGGTTCTTCATGGCGAAGAAGGCGTCGGCGGTCAGGGCTTTGACGTGCACGACGGTGTCGGTCTCGCCGGGGGCCGTGACGTACAGCTCGCGCCGGCCGCCGCCGCCCGGGATGCCCGGGACCACGACCGTCCTGGCCGGCGCCGCCGCGGCGGGAAGCCAGTCGGCGCCCTTGCCCTTGCCGAGCACCGCCCGCGCCGAGGCGGCCACCCGGCCGCTGATGGTGCGCACCTCGATGGCCATGACCAGCGGCGAGGGCGCGAGGTCGCGCAGGTGCACGGTGCGGTGCTCGCCCGGCTTGAGCACCAGGCTGTTGCCGCGGTCGCTCACGACCGGACCCTCGCCGGCGTAGACCAGGACCTCGGCGATGGCGTCGGCGGCGTCGGCGTTGGCCAGGTAGAGCACCACGTCGGCGGCGGCGGGGCCGGGGCCGACGAACCACGCCCCCGCGCCGGGCTCGGCGCACCGCACCCCGGCCAGGCCGCGCGCCGTGCCCTTGAGCCGCCGGGTGGTCTGCGCGGCCTCCAGGCCGGCGGCCATCGCGCCGCTGCCGGAGACCTCCAACGGGCCGGACTTGGCCGGCGCCTCACGCTGCCACAGCACGCCGGGCCCTTCGAGCCGCGTGACGGAGGGGGCCTTGCCACCGGGCTCGGTGACCTCCGCGACCGTGGCCACCCCGTCGCCCTTGCCGCCCGGCGGGGTGATCGCGCTGACGCGCGCGCCCGCCGGGTCGGGGCAGACGGTGGAGACCGACTCCACGGCGACCCTGCCGGGCGGAGGGACCGGGACGGGCGCGACGCCCTGGCGGGTGACGAACGCCACGCCGAACAGGGCCCCGAGGGCTATCAGCACCAGCGCGAGGAACCCGAACCGGTTCTCGATCAGCGCCCTCACCGGACCAGCACCTCCTGGGGTTCGCGCTCGACCGCGGGCTCGGCGTACTCCTCGACGGTCTCGGCGCCGCGGGCGCCGGGCGAGGCCAGGATGAGGACCAGGACGACCAGGGCGAGCTGCGCCCACAGCCATACGTCGTGCCAGAAGGCTCCGTAGGCCACGGTGACGCGTCCACCGGCGGCGGGGGCCTCGAAACCCTGCGCCCACCCGTCGACGGTGCGCGCCGCGAGCGAGGCGCCGCCGGCGGCGGCCGTCCACCCTCCGGCGGGCTCGGCCAGCACCAGGACGCGCTGGGCGGGCCCGGGCGGGACGGTGACCGTCATCCCGCCGCCGGGCGTGCCGGTGTACTCGACCGGGGTGCGCCGGCCGTCGGGCGCCATCAGGTAGGCCCGCCCGAGCGGCTGGACCATCCGCCACAGCCCGCCGTCCGGCGAGAGGTTCATCCGCGCGAGCGCCGGGTCGGCGTCCAGAGAGCGGCGGACCCCGGCGTCCACGGGACCGGGGACGACGACGAAGCGGACCCCGTAGGCGGCCAGCGCGACGGCGTCGTCCCCGCCGCGGCCGGAGATGACGCCCGCCAGGACGTCCGACAGCCGGCGGCGCGTGGTGGCGGGGACCGGGAGCTCGGTCTCGCCGATCAGCGGGGTGCGCCCGCGCAGGATGGTGAAGCTCAGCAGGCCGCCCGCGCCCGAGCGGAGCACGACCGTGCTCTCGCCCCGCGTCGAGGCCGCCGCGACGAAGTCGGTGATCACGCTGGGCACGCCGCGCCGCAGCGGCCCGCCCACGCCGTCCTTGACCCACAGGCCCGCCACCAGGACGGGTGAGACACAGGCCACCATGACCATGAGGACGGCGACCACGCGGCGCAGTCCGCCCGCCCGGTGCAGCTCGATGACGCGGTGGCCGGTGAGCGCGGCGGCGACGATGAGACCGGTGGCGGCGAAGGCCAGCGGCACGCCCGGCCAGGCGGGGGCGCCGTCGACCGGGACGCGGGCCGCCACGGTGGCCACCAGGACGCCGAAGACGGTGACGCCCCAGCCGACGACCACCACCATTTGGTGGCGGCGGAACAGCAGGGCGGCCAGCGCGGCGGCGATCAGACCGCCGGTCACCCAGATCGGCGGCACTCCGGGGCCGCCCGGGCTGAGCAGCAGCAGGGCCGCCGGCGGCAGCCGGGGGTCGACCAGGCCGGGCCGGTGCAGGCCCGCTTCGAGCAGGACGCGCCCGGGGTCGGCGGCGAGCTGCAGCAGCCACGGGAACAGCAGCACGATGGGCACGGCCATCGCGATGCCGAGCGAGAGGCCCACCCCGCGCCTCACCCCGCCGAACGAGACCGCGGCCAGGCCGCCGAGCACCGCGACCAGGACGTACACCAGGGGGGCGAACGCGGTGCCCACCGCGAGCAACAGGCCGAGCGCCCACGCGGCCCGGCGCGCACTGCGGCGCTCGCCCGTGATGACCCTGGCGGCGAAGGCGGCGTAGGCGGGGAGCAGGACGAAGACCATCGCCGTGCCGAGCCGCCCGGCCGCGACGGCGCCGGTCGCCACCGGCAGCAGCGCGTAGGAGGCGGCCAGCCAGACCCGGGCCAGCGGATGGGAGATCATCGACCGGGTCGCGACGTACGCCGACAGGCCGGCGAGCGGAACGCAGCCGAGCAGCAGCACCGAGACCGCCAGCCACGTCTTGCCGAAGAAGAGCGTCGACAGGGCGGCCAGGACGGCCACGTACGGCGGGGCCCAGCCGTCGGAGCCAAGGCCCGCGGCGTGGTAGCCGGAGGTGTAGAACGCCCACAGGTCGGAGGCGCCGCCCGCGACCGGCACGAGCGCGCCCCCGCCGAGCAGGCCGCCGTACAGCAGCGACCGCTCGGCGGCCACCGTGACGGCCACCAGCGCGAGGCACAGCAGCACGCCGGGGTTGCCGAAGACACGCTGCATCAGCCCGGCGTCGGTCAGCAGCTCTTCGCCGTCGTCCTCGCGGGACGGCTCGGAGATCACCGCGTGGTGGCGGCCCGCGGAGTCGATCGGCCCCGACCCCGACAGGTAGCCCTGCACCATGTCGGTCAGCCGGCGAAACGCCATGCCCGACGGCGTGAACAGCCGTTTGACCTTGGGGTATCCCTGTTTCCTGCCCTGCCTCCTAGCTTTGCGCGCCCTGAGCAGGCGGCGCGGGCCGCCGATGACGGAGGCGAACGCCGCCACCTCGTCCAGGGCGTTGGCCGGCTGCTTGGCCAGCAACAGCAACAGGGTGCGGAACAGCGAGACGACGAGGTTGCGCGCCATTGACCACAGCATCGACCGGAACGGCAGGTTCGCCATGATCACGAACATGGCGTTGCGCCGGTCGAGCCTGCGCGGGTGGACGTCGCTCACCGCCATGCGCCGCCTGCGCCGCGTCGCCGCCTCGGCGTGCCAGGCGACCGCGTCGGTGACGCACAGCACGCGGTGGCCGGCGGCGGTGGCGCGCCAGCACAGGTCGAGGTCGTCGCGGAACATGGGCAGCGCGGCGTCGAGCCCGCCGAGCCGGTCCCACACGTCGCGGCGGATGAGCATGCCGGCCGTGGACACCGCCAGCACCTCGTGCACGCCGTCGTGCTGGCCCTGGTCGTACTCGCGCGGCTCCAGCCCGGTGTCGCGGCGGCCGGAACGGTCGACGGTCACGCCTATCTCGAGCAGGATGCGGCGGTCGAGCCAGTCGCGCAGCTTGGGGCCGAGAATGGTGGCCTTCTTGTCCGCCGCGGCGGCCCAGAGCAGGGCCTCCAGTGCCCGCCTGTCGGGCACGCAGTCGTCGTGCAGCAGCCAGATCCACTCTTCGCCGCCGGTGCGCGGCAGGCGTTCGAGTACCGCCGCGACCGCCTCGCCGAACCCGGTGGAGCGGGGCATGGTGAGGACGGCGTTCGGGCCGAACGCCTCGGTGAGCATCTTGGCGCCGCCGTCGCGGCTGCCGTTGTCCACGCCGACGACCCGGTCGAGGGGGCGCGTCTGGTGCAGAACCCCCTGCAGCGTCTCTTTCAACCAGCGTGCGCCGTCATGGGAGACGACGATCGCTGTGACCGATGGACGCGGCGGTTGCACGGAGAGGGTGTCCTTGGGGGCTCGTGTGGCTTTGCGCCGATCACGATACGGCACCTCGGGTACGCGGAGTCCGCCAGTCCGTCAATCCGGTCGGCGCCCGTCGCTTTCAGGCATACCAGCGCCGGCGCCACGGCGTCCGCCCCGCCGACCACGTCCCCTCGCCCGGTCGGCGGCTGTGGGCTCCCCTGCCCACGGCCGGCGGCCGTGACCGTGATCTCGCGGCGTCGCTCGTGACGTCGTCACCACCGGCGGCGCCGAAGGATCGGCGCCCGCCGGGCCGGCTCAGCCGGCCTCTCGCTTGATCCTGCGCCGTTCCCGCTCGGACAATCCCCCCCAGATGCCGAACCTCTCGTCATGCTGCAAGGCGTACTCAAGGCACTCGGCCCGCACTTCGCAGGACCGGCACACCTTCTTCGCCTCGCGCGTGGAACCGCCCTTCTCTGGAAAAAACGCCTCCGGATCCGTCTGCGCGCACAGGGCGCGCTCTTGCCATCCCAGCTCTTCCGCGCCGAGCATCTGTGCCATGACCAGATCGGTCACTGCACACCTCCTGCTGATAGCCCGCCCGCCCCGCAACGGAGCCCCCCTTTTGAACACCTTCCTCAATACCCAGCATGTGAAAGGCGTAACTACACAGTTGTAATTACACGCGTGTGCCGCGTGTGGCGTCAAGCGGCATGCCAGTATCCGGGGAAAGACCAGCTCACCCCGGTATGCGAGCATCGGTGGCATCCGCGAGCCGCGTCCGTGACGCCGATCCGGCGTGTGCGGCGGCCTTCCGCGATTCCCGATCTTCTATGCCCTCAGCGGTCGGGACCGTACCAGCGCGACCCCTGATCGGACCCTTGCCCTGTCTGATCTCTACCCTCGCTTTCCTCCGGCCTTGCCTGGGAGGACCTGTCGGGGGCGTAGATGGCGGTCGGGTCGATCGGCTCGTCGCGCCGGGCCAACGCGGGGGACGGCGGCATCGGCGCGTTCAGCGGGTCGTTCTGGAAGGCCTTCGGGTCGAAGCGCACGGTCTTCTCCGCGGGCTCCTCCCAGGCGGCCTGGCTCGGTCGGCCCCCCTGGTAGGACGCCTGCTCGTGCTGCGGCCGGTCCTGGCCGGGCGAGTAGGGCTGGTCCTGGGCCGGCCGGTACCCCTGCGCGTCGGCCGGCGGCTGCGTACCGTAACCCCCGGAGTCCGCCGGAGACGGCGCGCCATAGCCTCCCGGGTCCGCCGGAGACTGCGGGTGACCGAAAGGGCCGCCGTAGGTGGGGGTGTAGTCGGGTGAGCGCACCGGCTGCGTGCCGGTGTACTCCGAACCGCTTCCCTGGCCGCCGCCGAGGTCGGACGACGAGGTCCCCCCGGGGCCGCCCTGCGCCTGCTGGTAGCTCTGGGCCTGCTGGTAGGCCTGCGCGATCTGCTGCTGGCGCGGGTCGCCCGCCGCCTCGGCGTACAGCGGGGACGGCTCGGCCGCACGCCCGAAGTCGCCGGAGGAGTAGCCGCCGTAGGACTCCCCGCCCGCTCCCGCCTGCCCGTAGGAGTTCGGCTGCGTCGTCGCCTGCCCGTAGGAAGAGGAGGAGGACGACGAGGACGAGGACGACGCGTCGAGCGGAGCGGCCTGCGAGCCGGTCTGGCCGTACGAGGGCGACTGGTCGAGCGGGCTGGACTGCGGACCCGTCTGCCCGTACGACGACGGCTGGTCCAGCGGGCTCGGCTGCGCACCGGTCTGGCCGTAGGAGGACGACGACGGCTGGTCCAGCGGACTGGACTGCGGACCCGTCTGGCCATAGGACGACGACTGGTCCAGCGGGCTCGGCTGGCCGTACGAGGGCGACTGGTCGAGCGGGCTGGACTGCGGACCCGTCTGCCCGTACGACGGCTGGTCCAGCGGGTTCGGCTGCGGGCTGGTCTGACCGTACGACGGCTGGTCCAACGGGTTCGGCTGCGGGCTGGTCTGACCGTACGCCGGCTGGTCCAGCGGGTTCGGCTGCGCGCCGGTCTGACCGTACGCCGGCTGGTCCAACGGGTTCGGCTGCGCGCCGGTCTGACCGTACGCCGGCTGGTCCAGCGGGCTCGACTGCGGACCCGTCTGACCGTACGACGACGGCTGGTCCGGCGAGCCGTTCTGGCCGTAGCCGCCCCCCGTACTCTGCGACTGCTGGCCGTAGGTCGGAGACAGGTCGAAGGCGGGCGGGGTCTCGTTGGCGTGCAGGGCCTGGCGGGCGCCGGTGGTGAAGGCGTCCGGGTTGGTGAAGCTCCCGCCCGCCGCCGGCGGGGCGTAGGGAGAAGGCGTCTGCGCGTAGAGGTCGGCGGCCGGCGGGTTCTGTACGGACGGCTGCTGCGGGTACGGGGAGGAGGGCGGCTGCCCGAAGGCCCCGCCGCCCGGCTGCTCGTACGACCCCGGCGACTGCGGCTCGTAGCCTCCAGCGCCCGGCTTGTCGTAGGACCCGGAGGACTGCGGCTCGTACCCGCCGCCGGAGGTCCGCGGCTGCTCATACGACCCGGACGGCTGCGGCTCATAGGAGCCGGACGGCTGCGGCTCGTAGGACCCGGGCGACTGCGGCTCGTAGGCGCCCGGCGTCTGCGCGCGCTGCGCGTCCGGCTGCCCGTAGGGGTCGGCGGACGCCTGCGCCGGCGCGTACGGGTCGACCGGCTGGGAGGGCTGCACGGAGTACAGGCCGGGCGGAGGGGGCAGCGCCGGCTGGTAGGCGGCCTGGCCGTTGTACGGGCCGCCCTGCTGCCCGGCCTGCTCGGGATGACCCGGCTGGGAGCCCTGCTGCTGAGGACCGGCCTGCTGAGGCGCGGGCTGCTGCTGGGGATGGCCGGGCTGCTCGGCGCCCTGCCCCTGGGGCGGGCCCGCCTGCTCGCGGAATCCGTGCCCCGGCTGTCCCGGGTACCCGTGCTCGGGCTGCCCCTGGAACGCGGGCTGCGACTGCTCGTGGAACCCGTGCCGGCCCTGCTCCGGGAACCCGTGCTGCGGCTGTCCCTGGAACCCGTGCTGAGGCTGCTCCTGGAAGCCGTGCTGGGGGCCCGGCTGCCCGAGGTGTCCCTGGGGCGCGAAGCCGGGGGCGCCGAACGCCTCCTGACGGGGCCTGGACGCCGCGGGGGCGGCCGATGGGAGCACCGACATCGCGTACACCAGCCCGACCACGGTCAGAGCGAGGGCGGGCAGGCCGGTCAACAAGTATTCGATCACTCCGAGACCGCCGCCCGCGCCACCGATGAGCACGCCGATCAGGGCGATCGCCCCGAACACGGCGGACACCGCGAGCGCGATGACGGCGACGAGGTTGACCAGACGGGCGCGGGGGGTGGGCGGCCCGAAGCGGGTGACCAGGACGACCGCGCCGAGCGCGAGGGCCACGTTGACCGGCGAGTCCAGTCTGAGCAGCGAGGAGGCCGCCCTGACGCCGAAGGGCAGGCCAGAGCCGAGGAACAGGCTCTCCACCCCGACCAGGACCTGTGCGCAGACCGTCACAACCATGATCCAGGCCGCAGGCTCGCGGAGCCGTCCGGGCTCTACTTTGACCACAACTACCCCCCAATTGGGTCCATACGGCAACCGCAGTTTTGCACATCTCCGCACTTTGGGGGCACGAGACCCAAGAACCTCATTGATCACATAAGACCATCTTGTCCGGTTTTTTCGGCTCGCATCCGCTATGGAGCAGGGGTTTCGCGGCCCTCCCCCACCGCCGTCCGGCCCGGGCCGGACCAAGGAGACGGCAATGGAACACTTGACACATGCGCATCCTCTCCCTGGCCGGCGGCATCGGGGGCGCCCGCTTCCTCCGCGGGCTCCAGGCCGCCGCCCCCGAGGCGGAGATCACCGTCATCGGCAACACCGGTGACGACATCACGCTGTTCGGGCTCCGCGTCTGTCCCGACCTCGACACCGTCATGTACACCCTCGGCGGCGGCATCGACGAGGAGCAGGGCTGGGGCCGGGCCGACGAGCACCACGTCGTCAAGGCCGAGCTGGCCGCCTACGGCATGGAGCCCCAGTGGTTCGGCCTGGGCGACCGCGACATCGCCACCCACATCGTCCGCACCCAGATGCTGAACGCCGGCTACCCGCTGTCGGCGGTCACCGAGGCGCTGTGCGACCGCTGGAAGCCCGGCGTGCGGCTGATCCCGATGACCGACGACCGCGCCGAGACCCACGTGATCGTCGAGGACGAGCAGGGCCGCCGCGCGATCCACTTCCAGGAGTGGTGGGTGCGCCTGCGGGCCTCGGTGCCCGCCCGGCAGATCGTCCTGGTCGGCGCGGAGGACGCCAAGCCCGCGCCCGGCGTGCTGGAGGCGATCGAGCGGGCCGACGTGGTGATCCTGCCGCCGTCCAACCCGGTGGTGAGCATCGGGACGATTCTGCAGATCCCCGGCATCCGCGAGGCCCTTTCGGCCAAGACCGTGGTCGGCGTCTCCCCCATCATCGGCGGCGCCCCGGTGCGCGGCATGGCCGACGCGTGCCTGACCGCCATCGGCGTGGAGACCAGCGCCCAGGCCGTGCTGGAGCTCTACGGCTCGCGCCTGGTCTCCGGCTGGCTGGTGGCCGAGCAGGACGCCGGCGTCGCGCTGGAGGGGGTGCGCGTGGTCGCCAGGCCACTGCTCATGACCGACGTCGAGGCCACCGCCGGCATCGCCCGCGCCGCGCTGGAGCTGGCCGGATGATCAGCGTCCACGGGGTGCCCGGACTACCCGAGGTGCGGCCCGGCGACGACCTCGCCGAGCTGATCGCGCGCGCGGTGCCCGATCTCGCCGACGGCGACATCCTCGTCGTCACCTCCAAGATCGTGAGCAAGGCCGAGGGCCGCGTCCGCGAGGCGGACGGCCGCGCCGAGGCGATCGCGCAGGAGACCGAGCGGGTGGTCGCCCGCCGCGGCGACACCGTCATCGCCCAGACCCGCCACGGCTTCGTCATGGCGGCGGCCGGGGTGGACGCCTCCAACACCGAGCCGGGCACCGTGCTGCTCCTGCCGCTGGACCCGGACGCCTCGGCCCGCCGCATCCGCTCCGGCCTGCCGGTGCGGGCCGGGGTGATCCTGTCGGACACCTTCGGCCGCCCCTGGCGCAACGGGCTCACCGACGTGGCGATCGGCGCGGCCGGCGTCCGTCCGCTCGACGACCTGCGCGGCCGCTCCGACGCCTACGGCAACCCGCTGTCGGCGACGGTGACGGCGCTGGTCGACGAGATCGCGGCGGCGGCAGAGCTGGTCAAGGGCAAGCTGGACGGGGTGCCGGTGGCCGTCGTGCGGGGGCTGTCCCATCTGGTGACCGACGAGGACGGCCCGGGGGTGCGCCCGCTGGTCCGGCCCGCCGACGAGGACATGTTCCGGTACGGCTCGGCCGACGTGCTGTTCGCGCGGCGCACGATCAGGGAGTTCTCCGCCGAGCCGGTGGACCCGGCCGCCGTCAGGCGGGCCGTGGCCGCCGCGGTGAGCGCGCCCGCCCCGCACCACACGACGCCCTGGCGGTTCGTGCTGCTGGAGTCGGCCGGCGCGCGCGAGAAGCTGCTGGACGCCATGCTCACGGCCTGGGTGCGCGACCTGCGCGCCACCGGGTTCACCGAGGAGTCGATCGCCCGCCGCGTGCGGCGCGGGGACGTCCTGCGCCGGGCCCCGTACCTGGTGGTCCCCTGCCTGGTGATGGAGGGGTCCCACACCTATCCCGACGAGCGCCGCAACGCCGCCGAGCGCGAGATGTTCGTCGTCGCCACCGGCGCGGGCGTGCAGAACCTCCTGGTGCACCTCGCCGTCGAGGGCCTGGGGTCGGCGTGGGTCTCCTCGACGATGTTCTGCCGCGAGGTCGTGCGCGAGGTGCTGGACCTGCCGGGCACCTGGGATCCGATGGGCGCCGTCGCGGTCGGCCACGCCGCCGCGCCGCCCCGCGACCGTCCCCCGCGCGACCCGGCCGACTTCATCGTCACCCGCTAGAGGCCCGGCCGCCGCCCCGCCGCCCTCCTCACCGCCGCGTGCGCTGCGGCCGGACATCGGGCCGGTCGTCGCATCTGACCGTGAGGCCCTGAGCGTTGAGCACCCTTACGTTTCCACGCAAAGGTCTTGTTCCCGCATCCGGCGCTCATCGATGCTGCGGCCATCGAGCGCTTCCGGTGGCGCGAATCCGGCCGCCGCCCGACAGCGGCCGGGCACGGGGGACGAAGAGGAGAGCGCATGCGGTTACATCGGCGTGCCGTCGCCGCCATCGTGGCGGTGGGAGCGACCGCGCTGGCGGTGGTCTTCCACGCGCTGGACGAACCGGCTCCCAGCCGGTCCGCGGCCGCGGCCACGTCCGCCGCTCCCACGCGGTCCCTCACAGAGCAGGAGAAGGACCTGCTGCACGACGCCGAGGACAAGCTGATGCGTTCGTGTATGGGAGCCCGCGGCTTCGACATGTGGGCCGTGCCCCGGCGGCCGCTGCCGGAAGACCGCGACTTTCCCTACGTCATCGACGATGTGCCGTGGGCCTCCCGGCATGGCTACGGCAGTGACATTCAGGCGCAACGCGACAAGTTGCGCAGATCCGATCCCAACCGGCGGTACTTCACCGGTCTGCCGCCGACAGAACGGCAGCGCGCGTTGGACGCTCTGCACGGCGAACGATCCGCGAGGCGACTGGAGGTCACGACCCCGAACGGCATGACCGTCGGCCGGGCCGACGACGGTTGCATCGCGCAGGCCCAAGAGAAGCTCTACGGGGACCTCGAAGTGTGGTTCCGCGTCACGACGATGACCGATGCGCTCACCGAGATGCGCGGAAGACAGGTGCTCGCCGATACCGGGTTCACCGAGTCGGTCAAGAAATGGTCCACCTGCATGAGTGCGAAGGGGTTCCGCTACACAGATCCCTATGAAGCCCGCGCCGCGTTCACGAACCCGGACAAAGCCGCGGCGCGGGCGAAAGAAGTGCGCACAGCGGTCGCCGAGGCCGGATGCGCGAGCAGCAGCGGCCTGTCCGACACCATCCGTCGCCTGGACCGGCAGTACGGCGAGCGCCTGCGGCGTGCGTACTCCGACGAGGTGAACACCCGGCTGCGAATGGAGCTCGCCGCGCTGGGACGCGCCGGCTCCCTCGTCCAGACCAGATGAGACCCGGCATGTCACGGAATTGCCTCGTCAGCCGGAACCACCGCAGGTCGGGTGGCACAGGCGGCGGGCCAGGGCGCCCAGGAAGACGTCGATGATCTCGCCGGGACGGGACGCCACGTGCAGCGACCCGTTCGTGATCGAGGTGATCTCGCCGAGCGCGGCGCGGTCCACGTCCCGGCCGAAGGCGATGACGATGATCTGGACGGGCCGGTCGGGGTCCCATGCCTCCCGCAGCCCGCGCACGAGCTCTTGGCGGGAAATCCCGGCCCCATCGTCCTCGCCTGCCGTGATGACCAACAGCGAGTTGTTCATCGCGGGGTCGTAGGAGGCGGTGACCTCCCGGAATCCGGCCAAGACCGCGTCGTACAGCGAGCTGTCGCGGGCCGGGAAGGCACGGAGAGTACGGGTGAGGGTCTCCAGGCGCGAGCGGCGGGTCAGCCGGTCGTCGTCGCGGTCGGGCCGGACGATCGGCCCGAGGCCGACGAGCCGCCGGTACCCCTTGCCTCCGCCCAGCCCGTCGGCGAACTCCCACAGGCCCATGCTCGTCGACGCGGGGAACAGCTGAAGTCCCAGCCGGGCGGCCTCGAGCGCGACGGAGTGGCGGGTGGCGCCCTTCTTCCCGGCGATCGGCTCGGCCATGTGCCGCCCGGCGTCGGCCAGGACCAGGATGTCGCTCGGCGGGGCCAGCCGGCTCCAGGCGTCGAGCGCCTGGTCGATCACCGTGGGCGTGATGGACGGGCGCGGGCGTGGGTGATCGACGGCAATTCCCGGACCGGCACCGATCGGCGGCCGGGCGCCGTCCGGGAGCCGGAACCCGCCGCGCCGCACGGCGTCCCCCACCTCGGGCGACCGCAGCCACTCGCCGAACAGCCGCGCACCGGCGGCGTCGGCGGTGTCGGCGGCCGTCACGACGTAGGGGTAGTCGAGCATGATCGTGCCCTCTTTGGGGTGCAGCGCGACGAGCGGATCGCCCGCGGGCGCCTGGTCGTGCAGCCACACCGACTGCTCGGGCACGACGACGACGGGCCGCTGCCAGAAGGACCGGTCGTCCACGGCGGCGAGCATCGAGCGGTAGTCCGGAGCCGACCCGGCCTGCGCCATGCGCACGAAGGCGGTCAGCTCCCTCGCCCCCTTGCCCCCGGTGCCGGCGATGTCGGTGGCCGCCGCCACGGTGGCGATGCCGGCGCCGGAGACCGACGGATCAGGGATCCGGACGACGTCCGGCTCCCGGGAGGTGGGCTGGAGCCGCCCGCGCGCCGTCGCCGGGAAGATCATCTCCCAGCTCATCTCGGTCCCGCCCTCGGCGAACCGCCGGGCCAGCGAGCGGCGGGTGGCGAAGACCAGCGGCGAGGTGGCGACGACCGTCTCGGTCGGCGCGACGTCCGGCGCCCCCTGCTTGCGGGCCAAGCGCACCCAGGCGGAGGAGTCGGGGATCCACGCGTCCGGGCGCCCGGCGAGCACCCCGGCCCGGTCTCCGGTCAGCGTCCGCATGACGGGCGCAGGCGGCTGCTCGGTGACCTGCACCAGCACGCACCGCCCGTCCACCGCGGCCCTGCGGGCGTTGAACCGCTCGGCCGCGGCCATGGCGACCGGGGATATGTCCACGGCGGCGTCCACGCCGACCAGGACGGGGTCCCGGCCGGAACAGCCGCCGGCGCCGCGGACGACCTTCACCGTGACCGCGACCGCCGCCAGGGCCAGGACGGCGGCGAGCACCACGGGCAGGACCCGGCGCCTGCCGCGCCGGGGCGCGGGCTCGGCGATCGGATCCGCCCGGTGCCGACCAACTCGACCAGACGCCACAATTCGCCTTTCCCTGAGGACGAGTCGGACGATTGTCCCAAGGGATCCCACAAGCCGCGCAAGTCCTCGCACGGTGTGAGTGAGGAACTTGTTATAACTCCCGTCTGATAGCGCGCCGTACGCGGAACCCGGGAGCCGCCCGCCCGTGCCGCGCGGACGGACGACCCCGGCGGCCGCCCGTCAAGATCGCGGCAGGGCAGCGGTGGGCCACGGGCGGTGGACGCCGGGCGGTCGCCGCACCGACCGCCGAGGCCCGGCCTCGGGCACCCTTGCGTTTCCCCGCAAAGGTCTTGTTGCCGCATCCGGCTCTCAACAATGCTGCGGCCATGAAACACCCGTGATTCACGTTCTGCGCCGGCCCCGCTTCACGCGATTCCGCCAGGCGCCGCCGTCGGAGCATGCGGTGGCCGCGAATCAGGCCACCCAGATCCTCATGAACCGCGCGCCTCATTCACGAATCCGGCTGAAGCCGCGGCGCGCCAATGAGCCGGTGAAAGAAAAGAGAGAGAAATGCACAGGAGAAACACCGCCCTCGCCGCGCTGGGACTCGCCGCCCTGGCGCTGTTCGCCACCCCCGGTGCCGCGCAGGCGGACAACCCGTCCTCATCCGATTCCGCCGTGACCACACCGACCTCGAAGGCCGCGCCGATCGCGTCGGCCCCGTCGGCGGTGTCGGCGGCATCGACACCGGATGGCTACTTCCTAGCATGGTATGAGACCAACAGAGGAGGCCCTTACTGCCGGTGGCTCAATGATGACGGCAACTGGGACACCTGTTCCGGAATGTTCAGCGAGATGGGCATGCGCAATCAGGCGAGCTCCTTGGAGAATCGCGGCTGGCCCGGCTCGTACGACGACGTCAACCTGTACTACAGCCCGAACTACCTGGGCTCCAGAAACTGCCTGCCCAACGGCTACTATCTGAACAACCTGGCGGGCATCTATTACCTGTGGGACGGAAAGTCGGGCCAGGGCCAGTCGATGAACAACAACATCGCCAGCCACCGCTGGACGAACTCCTGTTGAGCCCAGCGGCACAGCGACGCCGGCGTCTTCGCGCCTGAGAGCGCCGCGGCATCCGGCGAAGGGCTCCTCGCTCCCGACGAAGGAGATCGGGAACGGAGAACCCCTGCCGGATGCAGCGGCCCGGAGATCACCACAGGCAGAACAGACTCGCGACGCGTCGCGGTTCCGCGGGAAGGGGCGGGTCAGGCGGGCGGGACCGCGACGCGTCGCGGTCCCGCGAGGAGGGCCGGGTCAGGCGTGCGGCGGACGCTGCGGCAGACGCCGTCGCTGGCCTTCGCGGCGGCCAGGCGCTCGGGTGAGGGGGTGCCGTAGCCGGTGGTGCGCTGGCGCAGTGAGCGTCCGGTCGGCTCCACCATCGCGGCGATGTCACTGATCGTCTTGTAGGAGCCGTTCTCCGACCCGGCCATCCTGCTGATCGTCTCCTCCATCAGCGTGCCGCCCAGGTCGTTCACGCCGCCCGACAGCACGGCCCGGCACAGGTCGTCCTGGAGCTTGACCCACGAGCACTGGATGTTGGCGATCGCGCCGTGCAGCATGACGCGCGCCAGCGCGTGGACGGCGCGGTTCTCCCGGGCCGTCGGTCCCGGGCGCGCGATGCCCGCCAGGTAGATCGGGGCGCTGTGGTGCACGAACGGCAGCAGCACGAACTCCGAGAAGCCGCCGGTCTCCTCCTGGATGCGGCGGATCAGCCGGATGTGGGCCACCCAGTGGGCCGGGGTGTCCACGTGGCCGTACATCATCGTCGAGGTCGTCGGGATGCCCACACGGTGCGCGGTGGTGATCACCTCGACCCACTCGCGGGTCGGGAGCTTGCCCTTGGTGAGCACCCAGCGCACGTCGTCGTCCAGGATCTCCGCCGCCGTGCCCGGCAGCGAGTCGACCCCGGCCTCCCTGGCGGCCACCAGCCAGTCGTGGATCGACAGATTGATCCGGCTCGCGCCGTTGATGACCTCCATCGGGGAGAAGGCGTGGACGTGCAGGTCCGGGCACCGCTTCTTCACCGCCCTGGCGATGTCGAAGTAGGCCGTTCCAGGCAGGTCGGGGTGGATGCCGCCCTGCATGCACACCTCGGTCGCCCCTGCCTCCCACGCCTCGGCGGCCCGGTCGGCGACCTGGTCCAGGGACAGGGTGAAGGCGTCGGCGTCGGTGCGCCGCTGCGCGAACGCGCAGAAGCGGCAGCCGGTGTAGCAGACGTTGGTGAAGTTGATGTTGCGGTTGACGACGTAGGTCACCTCGTCGCCGACGGCCTCCCGCCGCAGGCCGTCGGCCACCCGGCACAGCTCCGCAAGGTCGGCGCCGTCCGCGCCGAGCAGCGTGAGGGCCTCGGCGTCGGTGAGCCCCACCGGGTCGGTCTCCGCGCGGCGCAGGGCCGCGCGCATCTCCCCGTCGACGGCCCCAGCGCGCGCCGGGGCCACCCCGGCCTTGGCTGCCCCGGCCTTGGCTGCCCCGGCCTTGGCCGTCGCGGCCTGGGCCGCTTCGTCCGCGACCGGTCCTGTCGCGGCCACCCCGGCCGAGGCGGCAGGCACGCCGCCAGGCGCGACGCCGGCCGGGAGCCGGTCGCGCAGGGCGTCCCAGTCGCCGTAGACGCGGGCGAAGTCGTCGCGCCGGTCCTGCGCCCGACCTGAGGCGTCCACCTCCACGTGCAGGTCGGTGCGCCCGGCGGCGGCGAACCCGCCATCGGGCTCCTGCCACGGCCTGCCCTCGGGGTTCACCGGCCGAGCCAGGCCCGTCTCGGGGTCGGCCAGGGCCGCGACGTGGCCGCGCAGGCGCGGGTCCAGCCAGGGCTCGCCGGCCAGCACGTACTCGGGGTAGATCGTCAGGCGCTCCTTGAGCGTGAACCCGGCGGCGGCGGTGCGGGCCGCGAGCTCCTCGATGTGCGGCCAGGGCCGCTCGGGGTTCACATGATCGGGGGTCAGCGGCGAGACCCCGCCCCAGTCGTCGATGCCGGCCCTGATCATCAGGTCGTACTCGTCGCCGATGAGGTTGGGCGGCGCCTGAACGCGCGTCCGCCCGCCGAGCACGAGCCGGGTGACCGCGATGGTCGCGGCCAGTTCGCTGAGGTCGGCGTCCGGCATGCCGCGCATCGCGGTGTCGGGCTTGGCGCGGAAGTTCTGGACGATGACCTCCTGGACGCCGCCGTACTCCCGGGCGACCCGCCGGATCGCGAAGATCGACTCCGCGCGGTCGGCGACGGTCTCGCCGATGCCGATCAGGATGCCGGTCGTGAACGGCACGTTGGAGCGGCCGGCGTCCTCCAGCACGCGCAGGCGGACCGCGGGGTCCTTGTCCGGGGAGCCGTAGTGGGCCTGGCCCTTCTCCTCGAACAGCCGGCGGGAGGTCGTCTCCAGCATCATGCCCATGGACGGGGCGACCGGCTTGAGTCGTTGCAGGTCGCGCCAGGTCAGGACGCCGGGGTTGAGGTGCGGCAGCAGCCCGGTCTCCTCCAGGACGCCGATCGCCATGGCGCGCACGTAGGACAGGGTGTCGTCGTAGCCGTGGGCGTCCAGCCACTCGCGGGCCTGGTGCCAGCGGTCCTCGGGCCGGTCGCCGAGGGTGAACAGCGCCTCCTTGCACCCCATGGCGGCGCCCTGCCGGGCGATCTCCAGCACCTCGTCCGGAGTGAGGAACGGGGCGGGCAGCTTGCCGGGGGCGGTGGCGAACGTGCAGTAGCCGCAGCGGTCCCTGCACAGCCGCGTGAGCGGGATGAACACCTTTCGGCTGTAGGTGACGACCTGCTCCCTGCCCACGGAGGCCAGCCCGGCGTCCCGGACGCGGCCGGCGTGGTCGAGGAGGCGGTCGAGGTCGGCGCCCCTCGCGTGCAGGAGGACCGTCGCCTCCGCCGGGTCGAGCGCCTTGCCGTCCCTGGCCCGGGCCAGCGCCCGCCGCATGGCTGCGTCTGTGGGATTCGCGTTCATGCATCGCACAGTACGAAACCCTCGCGCCCCGGCCCTTGGGCGGGGGTGCGCCGCGCCCTGTGACCGATCAACCTCCGGAGTCGGCGCGCACGCTCATCGGTTAAGAGGCTCTTAACGGTACTGCCCAGAGAATCTCGATGGACGTGAAACTATGCACGCGCACATAATGGGAGGGCACCCAAGGGAACCTTCTCAAGGAGTCACGATGTCCTGGCTGATCCTCGTCCTCATCGCCGCCGCCGCCGTGCTCGCGCCGCTGTTCGGCACCGACACCCGTGACGGGCGCGACTGGGCCTCCAGCTCCCCGACCATGGCCGGCGACCGTTCCTCGTTACTCGCTGACCGGCCCGCCCCGGCCCGCTGACCGACCCTCTCCCGCTGACCCGCCCGCTCGGCCCGCTGACCGGCGCGCCCGACGGCCGACCGACCTGTACGGCCCGCTGACCCGCCCGCTCGCCCCGACTGACCCGCCCGCTCGCCCCGCGTGACCGGCGCGCTCGGAGGTCAGAAGGAGCGGTAGTCGCGGGCGGCCATCCGCGGCCCGCGCGCCGGCGGCCGCCGGCCGCCGAGCTCCAGCAGCCGCACGATGCGGTGGCGGTGCCCCCGGTAGGGCGACAGCAGCTCCAGCATCCCCGCGTCGTCGGTCTTGCGGCCGGTCAGCGACCAGCCGACCAGCGACGGAAGATGGTAGTCGCCGACCGAGACGGCGTCGGGGTCCCCGTACGCCCGCTGACGGACCTCCGCCGAGGTCCACACCCCGACGCCCGGCAGCGCCCGCAACAGCCGGTCGGCCTCGGCCTCCCCCGCCGCCTCCAGCTTGGCGGCGTGCAGGGCGGCGTTGACGATCGTCCTGGCCCGCACGGCCTCCGCCCCCGCCCGGTGCCAGTCCCAGGACGGGATCGCCCGCCACACCTCGGGCTCGGGGAACACCCGCATCGTCGCCGGCGCCGGGCCCGGCGCGGGATCGCCGTAGCGGGACAGCAGCCACCGCCACGCCCGCCACGCCTCCCGGCCGACGACCTTCTGCTCCAGCACGGCGGGCACGAGCGCCTCGAACACGCGCAGCGTGCGGCCCACCCGCAGACCCGCGTGCCGGGAGGCCAGCTCGCGCACCAGCGCGTGCCCTTCGGGGCCGAGCGCCCCCATCAGGCGCGCGAAGTCGCCGACCCGGTCGTGCGCGCCGAGCAGATCCGGCAGGGTCTCCAGCATCCAGCCGGCGCCGGGCCCCCAGGCGTGGGCGACCACCGTCCGCTCACGCGGCTCCACGGTGACGCGCAGCGTGCCGGGCCCCTCGGGGGTGCGGGAGGTGCGCCAGATGGCCCGGTCGGCGGTGAGCTGCCAGGCGGGGTCGCCGCCACCGCGCCGGTGCGGCGCCATGGCCGACTCGACGTCCGCCGGAGCGTCCGGCCGCCACCTGCGTTCTCGCACAACGCCAGACTAGTTCTCGCCCGACGCCGGACTATTGGCGCGGCCGGGGCCCGGCCGCGCCCTCCCCTGGAGCAGATCTCCCCCACGCCAGACCTCGCAGACGTCGAACCCCGGGACGTCGAACCTCGTCGGCGTTGAACGTCACAGACGTCGAACCTCGCAGACGTCAGACGTCGCAGGAGTCAGACGTCGCAGGGGTCAGACGTCGCTGGAGAAGCGGACGGCGCCCGGCGGCAGCCGCACGTCCGGCCACACGCGGGCCCCGGCCAGCAACTCGTTGCCCGGCCCGACGACCGCGCCCTCGCCGATGACCGCGTTGCGCAGCACCGCCCCCGACGCCACCCGGGCCCGCGCGCCGACCACCGAGTCGACGACGACGGCCCCGGACTCGATCACCGAGTCGGCGTCCAGCACACTGCCGTGCACCGACGCGTCGGACTCCACGACGGCCCGCGGCCCGACGACCGTGCCGCCCTCGATCTTGGCGCTGGGCGAGACCTGGGCGCCGGGCAGCGCCATGAACTCCCCGCAGGGCGCGGGCAGCGCCGGAGAGGGCAGGCGGCCCAGCACCAGGTCGCAGGAGCCCTGGACGAACGCGGCGGGAGTGCCCACGTCCAGCCAGTAGGAGCGGTCGGCGTACCCGAGCACCAGCTCGCCGGCCGAGATCATGCCGGGGAACGTCTCGCGTTCGACGGAGACCACCTGCCCCGCCGGGATCCGGTCGATGGCCGAGCGCTGGAAGACGTAGCACCCGGCGTTGATGCGGTTGGTCACCGGGTTCGGGGTCTTCTCCAGGAAGGCGGTCACCCGGCCCTGGTCGTCGGTCGGCACGCACCCGAACCGCGAGGGGTCGTCCACCTCGGTGAGGTGCAGCGTCACCGCCGCTCCGCGCGAGACGTGCATCCCGACCTGCTCGGCGATGTCGTGCCCGGACAGGATGTCGCCGTTGAGCACGAGCACCGGCGCGTCCGGGCCGCAGGTGAGCGCCTCGGCGGCGTTGCGGATCGCCCCGCCGGTGCCGAGCGGGGTCTGTTCCGTCATGTACGAAAGCGACAGGCCGAAGGAGGAGCCGTCTCCGAACGCCTCGGCGAACATCGAGGCGCGGTAGGAGGTGGCGAACACGATGCGCCGGACGCCGAAGGACCGGGCACGCGCGAGTTGGTGGGCGAGGAACGGCACGCCCGCGGTGGGAAGAAGCGGCTTGGGGGTGCTCAAGGTGAGAGGGCGAAGACGGGTGCCCTGCCCGCCTACGAGGAGAATGGCCTCCAGGTGCGCCGACTCCGGCGAGTAGCTGCTCGTCACACCGGTGAGGCTAGCTCACTGATCGACCGCTCGTTGAAAGCTCATCATATGCGCCTCGGCGGAGGCCTCCCACGTGAACTCTCGCGACCTGGCCAGCCCCGCCTCGGCGAGCGCGCGCCGGCGTTCCCCGGACGAAAGGAGCGCCCGCAGCGCGTCGCTGATGCTCCCGGCGTCGGGCTCGGTGTAGGCGACGGCGTCCCCGCCGACCTCGGGCAGCGAGGTGCGGTGGGTGGTCAGCACCGGCGCCCCGCAGGCCATGGCCTCCAGCACCGGCAGCCCGAAGCCCTCTCCGCGGGAGGGGAAGGCCACCACGACCGCGCCGCCGAGGAAGCCCGGCAGGTCGGCGAAGGAGAGGTAACCCGGGCGCACGACCCGCACGGCCACCGGGAGCGCGCTGATGGCCTCGTCCACCTCGTCGCTCCACCCCGCCCCGCTCGCCAGGACCAGCGCGGGAGAGCCCGGCAGGTCGCGGACGGCCTGCCCGAAGCCCTTCACCAGGTTCGGGACGTTCTTGCGCGGCTCGAAGGCGCCGAGGAAGGCGACGTACGGGCGGCCGCGCAGGCCGAGCCGCCCCGACACCCGCTTGACCTCCTCCTCCGACGGCTGGTGGAACAGCGCCCGGTCGACCCCGTGGTAGGCGACGTCGATGCGCGTCGGATCGGCCGCGAGCACGCGCACCAGCTCGTCGCGGGTGGCTTTGGAGGGCACGATGACCCGCTCGGCGCTGCGGACGGCCGTGCGCGTCGCCGCGCGGAAGAAGGACGCCCTGACGTTGTCGTGCCGTCCGGGCTCGGTGAACCAGGTGACGTCGTGCACGGTCGCGACGGTGGGCAGCCCGGAGTGCAGCGGGATGGAGTAGTACGGGGCGTGGATGACCTGCGCGCCGACCTGGCGGGCCAGCACAGGGATGCCCGTCTGCTCCCACACCAGCCGCGCGGCGCGGTTGGTGATCGCCGGAGGCCCGGCGAGGATGCGGGCGGAGGGGGCGATCTTGCCGTAACGCTCGGCGTCGGCCCGCTGGCAGACCACCGACAGGTCGGCGCCGGCCCGGTCGAGCGCGGCGACCAGCCCGTCGACGTAGCGGATCAGGGCGCCGCGGTCGGCCGGAACCGCCGCGGCGTCGACGAGCACTCGGGGCGTCAAGAGCGATCGCTCCCTTCCGATCTCAGTGCCGGTCATCGGCGGAGATCGCGTGCGGGCGAAGGTCACCAGATCGGTGCTGACCGGCAGGGCCACCCGTGTGTCCCCCGGTCACCGCCGGCCCCTCGCCCCCGATCCCCATCGGCATCACTCTATTGCGAGGGTCCCCGAAACCGTGAGAGATATGACAGGCATTTAGGGCGTCCGGTGGGCAACGAATGCGGAAAATCAGTCGTGTTCGGCGGTGACGGGAACGGATTCCGCGCGCCGGGCGGCCAAGCCCGCGAGGCCCGCCCACATCAGGTCGCCGAGCGAGACCAGCAGCCGCGAGCACAGCGCGGCGGCCAGCGCCGTCCCACCGGGAAGGACGGGGGCGAGCGCCGCCACCATCGCCACCTCGCGCACCCCGGCCCCGGCGGGCGCGATGACCACGATGAACCCCAGGCACCAGGCCAGCGAGAACGCCCCCAGGGACAGCGCGAGGGCGCGCGGCCCGGCGGCGCCGAGCCCGGTCACGACCAGCCAGAGGTGGACGCCGTAGGCCGCCCAGCCCGCGAACGCCCAGCCCACCGAGGCCAGCACGCCGCGGCGGCTGAGCGGGCGCTCCAGCGGCGGCCGGCGCAGCAGCCGCAGGCCGAGGCCGAGCACGCCGTTGACGACGCGCGGGTGCAGTCCGGCGACCAGCACGGGCAGCAGCAGGAGCAGCCAGGCGTAGCGGGCGACCGAGTCTCCGGCGAAGGCGGGCAGGGTGAGCACCGCCACGCCCAGGCCGCTGGCCAGGTAGATGGGGTAGGTCAGGAAGAAGGCGGTGGCGCTGCGCGAGCGCGGGACGCCGAGGTCCTTGCCCATCTCCATCTGCGCGAGCACCGGCCACAGCGAGCCGGGGATGTACTTGCCGAGCTGGCCGACGAAGAACACCTTGGCGGCGTCGGTGAGGGCGAGAGGCGACCCGAGGTCGGCCAGCAGGGCACGCCACATGAGCATCCCCGCCGACAGGGCCGCGAGGACGGCCACCAGCGATGCGGCGAGCAGCGGCCACGACAGCCGGGAGAAGCCGTCGGCCACCTGTGACCAGCGCCCGGCGACGGCCCACGCCCCGAAGCCGAGGGCCACCAGCAGGAACAGCAGCCGGACCAGCTTCTTGCGCGCCGAGCGGGCGGGCGGAGCGGTCACGGCGTCCGGACCGGGCACGGCGTCCGGACCGGACATGGGGTCCGGAGGGGTCATGGGGTGCGGACCGGCTCGGGGGGCTGCGGGAGGGCGGGGCCCAGCGGCCGGCGGGGCGTCTTGGTGGCCACCCACAGATAGGTGGGCACGACCGGCAGCAGCGCCCGCAGCGCCGGGCGCGGCGTGCGCGCCAGCGTGCCCTGGGCGGCCCGTCCCACGGCGCCGGGGAACAGCTCGGCCCCGGCGAAGCGCTCGGGCGAGGCCAGCACCGGGAAGGAGTAGTCCCAGACGTGGAATCCGGCGAGCATGCGCCGCAGCCCCGCCCGGGTGCGGAAGCGCTCGTAGTAGTGGTCGGCGCGGCCGAAGGCGCGCACGTACCGGTCGGCCAGCGACGGCGGCAGGTAGGACAGGAACGGCAGCTTGTAGTGCGGCTCCATCACCCCGAGCCGGTTGCCCAGCCCGAGGTAGAGCACGCCGTCGTCGGCCAGCACGCGGTGCAGCTCGCGCACCACGGCGTCAGGGTCGACGACGTGCTCGTAGATGTGGTTCAGTACCAGCACGTCCATGGACCCGTCGGGGAACGGCAGCGCGGTGCCGTCGGCGCAGACGAACTCGACCCGCTCGCCGAACCGCCCGGCCGCCTTGCGCAGGCCCGGCACGTCGATGTCGATGCCGAAGGCGTGCCGCGCGCCCGCCGAGGCCAGCTCGTCGGCGATGAACCCGGCCGAGCAGCCGATGTCGGCCACCGTCAGCCCGTCGAGCACGCCGGGAGCGCCGTCGCCGGGGGCGGGGTCGCGGCCCAGGAAGTGCGCCAGGACGGCGATGATCTTGGCGGCCTTGCGGCGCCGCTTCGCCTCGTCCAGCATCGCCGCCTGGATCTGCGAGTACTCAAGCTGCGCCACGCGTTCACTGCCCACGGCCATCCACCCTAGTGGCTGGCGACGGCGGGACTCGTATGGTCACGGGGCGGCCATGATCGGGCAACGCGGCGGAGCAGACGGCTACCGGCCGGTAACCAGCCGTCGTACGCTGGGCGGATGGTGAACCGGCTGCGATCAAGTCCTCTGCTCCGGGTGGGGCTCGCGCTCGTCGCCCTCGGGTTCCTGGCCTACGGCCTGTCCCGCAACTGGAACGACACGGTGGCCGCGATGGCCCGGCTGTCGTGGTGGACGGTCGCGGGGTCCTTCGCCGCGGTCCTGGTGGGTCTGGGGTTCATGCTCGTCGCCTGGCAGGTCGTGCTCGCCGGGTTCGGCTCGCCCCTGCCGATGCGCGTCGCCGCCAAGGTGCTGTTCGTCGGGCAGCTCGGCAAGTACGTCCCCGGCTCGGTGTGGGCGTTCGCCGCGATGATGGAACTGGCCCGCGACCACGGCTCGCCGCCGCGCCGCACCTTCGGCGCGACCGTGATCGGGCTGGTCGTCTCGCTCGGGTGCGCGCTCGGCCTCGCCGCGGTCACCCTGCCGCTGACCTCGCAGGACGTGGCCAGGCAGACGTGGTACCTGCTGCTGCTCATCCCGTTCATCGTGGCGGGGCTGCACCCTCGCGTGCTGACGTTCGCGCTGAACCTCGTGCTGCGCGTCGCCCGCAGGGAGCCCCTGGAGCAGGTGCTCCCCGGCCGGGCGATGCTCGTGGCGGCCGCCTGGACGATGGGCGGATGGCTGTTCTACGGCCTGCACATCTGGCTGCTGCTGCGCGACATGGCCCCCGGCGGCCCGTCGCTGCTGGCCGTCGCCGCCGGGGCCTACGCGCTGGCCTGGGTGACCGGGCTGCTCACCGTGATCATCCCGGCGGGCATCGGCGTCCGCGAGGGGGCCATGGTGCTGGTGCTCGCGCCCGTGCTCGACGCCCCGCACGCACTGGTCATCGCCGTGGTGTCCCGGCTGGCCTTCACCTTCGCCGACGTCGCCTGGGCGGGCATCGGGTTCGTGGCGGCGCGCGGTCAGGCGCCCGCCGACAGCAAGGCGGCGGTGTACGCGGCCCAGTGAGGCTCGGGGTCGACGGCCTTGACGCCCTGGCGCAGCCGCTCGGGCTCGCCGTCCTGGTAGAAACGCCCGATCGCCTCGGTCAGCGCGTCCACCGAGCCCGGCTCGGCCAGCAGGCCGTCCACCCCGTCGGTGACGTGGTCGGCGAGCGCGCCCACCCGGGTGGCGATGACCGGCAGCCCGTGCTCGTGGCCGAGCCAGGCGTTCTGGCTGGCCGTGGCCGACCGGTAGGGCAGCACGAGGGCGTCGGCGCAGGCGAACAACCCCGGCACGTCATCGGCCGCGACGTACCCCGGCCGCAGCTCGACCCGATCGTCCAGGCCCAGCTCGGCGACCAGGGCGCGCGTCTCTTCCAGGCCGCCCCAGAACTCCCCCGCCACCGTCAGCGACACGCCCGGGACCCGGGCGAGGGCGCGCAGCAGCAGGTCCAGGCCCTTGTACGGGCGCACCATGCCGAAGAACAGCAGCCTGCGGCGCACTCCGCCGGACGCCGCCGCGAGGCTCTCGCCCCCGGACGCCGCGAGCCCCTGGCCCTTGGACGGCAGGTGCGGCGGCAGGCCGGCCACGCGCACCGGCGCGGGCGCCAGCCCGCGAGCGAGCCCCGCCTGCTCCTCGGAGTGCGCGAGCACGCGGTCGACCCGGCGCAGCAGCGCCCTGACCAGCGGCGCGTCGTACGGCTTGCGCTCGTGCGGCAGCACGTTGTGGCACAGCGCGACCACCTCGGTCGCGCGGCGCAGCCCTGCCAGGATGCCCAGATAAGGGGGCACCTGCACGGGGCTGAGCAGGGTCAGGACGGCCAGGTCGGCGCCGCGCAGCCGGCGCCCGCAGCGCAGCCACCCGTCGGGACGGCGCCAGTCGAGCTCGCGGCGGGCGCCGGGGAACGGCTCCCCCTCCGGCGCGGAGATCGTCTGCTGCCCCGGGTACAGGAAGGAGGGGTACTGGGCGCGCCAGGACTCGATGACGACCTCGTGCCCCAGCGCCGTCAGCCGGTGGGCGAGCTCGGTCGTGTGCTGCGCTCCGCCGCCCTTGTACGGGTAGGTGGGCCCGACGATCGCGACGCGCACGTCATTCGCCCCGAGATCGCACGATCAGGTCGGCGAGCAGCGCCAGCGACCCGATGATCAACCCCGAGAGGAACGTCATCACCGTGCTCGCCGGGAAGTAGAACGGGTGGCGGATCATGTCGACGACGCCCTTGCCCAGCGCGATGACCACCAGCCAGATCGCCGGCGGCATGAGCACCTTGAGCGGGTTGAAGTACATCACCATCCGTAGCACCTGCAGGATGTAGCGGTAGGCGTCGGAGATGAAGCTGAACTTCGACGTGCCCGCCCGCTTGCTGTACTCGATCGGCATGTAGTGCACGTCGTGCTGGTTGGACAGGAACGCCAGCGTGATCGTCGTCACGCAGGAGAACCCGGGGGGCAGCAGCCGCAGGTACGGCAGCGAGACCGACCGGCGGAAGGCCCGCAGGCCGGAGTTCAGGTCGGGGATCTCCTGCCCGGCCAGCCGCTCGGCGACCTTGCGGATGAACCACTTGGCCGGCACGCGCAGGATCTTGTGCGACCCCTGCTCGCTGGTGCGCGCCCCGACGACCTGGTCGATCGTCGGATCCTTCTCCAGGATCTGCACCAGCTCGGGGATGCGCTCGTTCGGGTAGGTCATGTCGGCGTCGGTCCACACGACGATCTCGCCGCGCGCGTCCTGGGTGCCGATGCGCCGCACGGTGCCCGAGCCGCCGTTGCGGTGGAAGGCGACGATGTTCATGTGCGGGAACCGGGGCGCGGCCTCGCGCAGCCGGTCGAGCGTCCCGTCGGTGGAGTGGTCGTCCACCGCGACCAGCTCATAGGTGTAACCGCTGGCGTCCATGGCGCCGGTGATGCGCTCGACCTCGGCGATGACGTGGTCCTGCTCGTTGTAACAGGGCAGAACGATCGTCACATACGGCTTGGCGTCCACGGCGGATCCAGTCTCAGGCGTCTCGGTCACACTCACGTCGGGCGAGGATACAGTGCCCGGCCGGCATCCGAGTGTCCCTCGACCCCATCTAGGACTCTTCCGTCCCCTTTTGTCGTTCTGCCCGCCGGGTCGGCTCGTACTCCCCGTCCCTCCCGTCACCGAAGGCCGCACGCGAGACCCCAGCACCGCCCGCACGCCCGGCATGTCCTTCGGCGGCCTCGCGCACGCTGTGACTCAGAGGACGGACTGGACGCCGGGCACGTTCTTCAGCGCCTGCCGTATGAGCTCGGCCGCGTCCGGCCGGGCGAGCTTCACGTGATAGGACTCCGGCATGTTCACCAGGAGTTGGGGAGGACCGGCCCTGTCCTCGGGGTCGTAGTGCTTCCGCAGCTTCAGCGCGTGCTCGCGATCCTCGAAGTAGATCTTCTCCACCCCGTCCACCTCCCGGATCCGGTCCAGGATGACCTCTCTCTGCCGTTCGGTGGGCGACTGGTACCTGGAGGACGCGCACGCCTTGGGCGCGCCGGTGCCGCACAGGGTCACGGTCACGTTCGCCTTGCCCGTCCAGAAGTCCGTCGGCGCGCGATAGATCCTCCACACGCCCGTGATCCGGCCGCCCCGTTCCGCCACCTGGCCGAAGACACCGGGGCTGGTGAGAACCCCCTCGAAGGCGTCGCGGAACATCTCACGGGTCATCGTCGTCACCAGGCCGTCGGTCCGGTAGACGACGCCGTGCTTCTTGCCCGCCTCCTGGAACTCGGCCTCGCCGCTGACGAACCGCACCGAGGCCACCCCCGGGACGGCTCGCAGCTCCGCCTCGATACGGCGGAGGTCTCTGGTGGCCTCCGCGCCGCCGGCCTGGCACTCCGCGAATTCAGGCTCGCATAGGAAGACCGAGAACCTGTCCTGCACGGGCAGGGCGACATCGGGCGGCGGCAGCGGCTCGCGGGACTTCAGGTACAGGTATCGGCCGCCGCCCCCGACCAGCCCGAGCAGGACGACGACGGCCGCCACCACCGCCAGCGGTCTCCGGTGAGCCGACGCCCACCGCCTGCCCGCCGCCTCCCACACGCGTAATCGGGACTCGCGTTCGGAGTCTCCGTCCCCGAACGACAACTCCTCGCCGGTCTCGGACGGCTCGGCTCGCCACTCCATGTCGTCAACTCTTCCGATCGTGACGACCCGCCGTCAACCGCGGGCCGCGCGGGATCACCGCACGTCTTCGACGCCGGGCACGTTCTTCAGCGCCTGCCGCAGGCGCTGGGACGCGTCAGGCCCGGCGATCTTCACGCGGAAGGACTCCTGCATGTTCACCAGCAGCAAAGGAGGGTCGAAGGACCGGTCCTCGGGGTAGTAGTGCTTCTGCAGCCGCAGCGCGTGTCGCCTGTCCTCGAAGTAGACCTTCTGCACCCCGTCCACCTCGCGGATCCTGTCCACGATGGCCTGCCTCTGCCGCTCCGTCGGCGACTCGTAGTCGAGCGGCGCACACTCCTTGGCCGCGCCGGTGCCGCACAGGATCACCGTCACGTTCGCCTTGCCCGTCCAGTATTCCGTCGGCGTCCGCCAGACGTCCGCCACGCCCGCCACCAGACGGCTCCGCGCCGCCACCTGGGCGAAGAGCTCGGGGCCGCGGAGCACGCCCTCGAAACCGTCGGCGAACATGTCACGAGTGATCGGCATCATCGAACCGTCCGGCTGCTGGTAACCGCCCTCCTTCTTGACCCGCTCGAACTCGGCCTCGCCGCTGCGGAACCGCACCGAGGACACCCCTGGCACGGCCCGCAGATCGTCCTCGATACGGCCGACGTCCTTGGCGGCCTCCGCGCCGCCGTCCTGGCACTGTGTGATTCCGGCCCCGCACAGGACGACGACGAACCTGTCCTGCACGGGCAGGGCGACGTCCGGCGGCGGGAGCGGCTTGCGGGACTCCTGGTACAGGTGCCAGCCGCCGGCGCCCAGCGCCCCGAGCAGGACGACGAACGCCGCAACGGCGGCCAGCAGCTTGCGATGCGCCGAGACCCACGTCCGGCCCGCCGCCTCCCATGCCGATAATCGCGACTCGCGCCCGGGGTCGTCCCCGAACGACAGCTCCTCGCCGGCCTCGGGGGGTTCCACTCGCCAGTTCATGGCGTCCACTTTCCCGATCACGCCTCTCGGGCGTCAAACGACGAGCCGGAAACGGTCAGACCGCGCCGGGGATGACCATCCACACGTCGATCGAGAGGGACCAGGTGCCGTTCGGGGCGTCGATGAGGGAGCGCTCGTCCTGGCGCGTACGGAGCCGCACCACCTGCACAGGCGTCCCGTACCGGATCAGCTGCACCTTCTCGGCGGCCAGCAGCACCGGGACGCGCCCGGCGGCGCGCACGCGCCGGACCAGCCGGGTCACGTCGGAGGCCGCCGCCACGTCGCGCGTCTTGTCCGCCCCGCCGTCGTCCGGGGCGGTCGCCGCCGGGGCCCCGGGGACCGGAGGCGTGGCGCCCCCGCCCTCCGTCCGGACCTGCGCGGCCGGCCGGTCGCACATGGCCCGGACGACCTGGGTGAACCGGTCGCCGGTGACCCGCTCGATCATCAGGACCGACGCGTCGGGCGGCAGCGCCGCGCACAGCTTCCGCACCGCCGCCGCCTCGCCGCGCTCGACCGGAGTGAAGGCGGTGCCGATCGACGTGACCGTCCCCGGCGCCACCAGCAGCACGGCGCCCGCCGCCGTCAGCCACCGCATGGCCGTCGTCCCGTACCCGGCGGCGCGGATCCTCACCCACGCCCAGCGCAGGCCCCACACCGCGAGGACGACCAGGCCCGGGATCACCACCGGCACCAGCCGCCGCGACGCGAACGGATGGTCGGGGGTGATGGCGGGCCGCCACAGCGTCGTCACGGTCGTCCAGCCGATGATCGCCAGCGGCAGCGGCCACGGCAGCCCCCTGCCCCGCGCCATCCGCCGCACCAGCACGGCGGCGGCGAGGGTGGCCAGCAGGACCACGGGCACGCCGACGTACCAGATCACCCAGTACAGCGACTGCTCCGAGTAGAGGCGGGCCGGATCGGGCCGCATCCCGTTCGCCTGCTGCGTCCACTTGATGAAGATGGAGTTCAGCGTGTCCTCGACCGTGGCCGGCACGCGCCGCACGGTCTGCACCCACGGGCGCACGGCGAACCCCGCCATCACCAGGACGACCAGCGCCGCCAGCACCTCGGGCAGGCGGCGCCCCGGACGCCACGCGCGCACGGCCCTGCCCGCCGCCGGGATGACCCGCGGCCCGGCGACCGCGCCCGCCACGGTCAGCAGCAGCACGGCCCCGCAGATCACCAGCAGCGGCCTGACCGAGTCCGACAGATAGTTCAGATACGGCCGCGACAGGAAGAAGGCCGCCACCAGGCCCAGGCCTGCGCCCGCCAGCAGACCGCCGAGCAGCGGCACGCCCATCCGCGCGTACGCCTCGCCCCGGCCGCGCCGTCCGCGCAGCGCGATCAGGAGCCCCGCGTACACAAGGACGGGGAGCACGTCCCGCAGCCCGTCCACCCGTACCAGGACGGCGAGACCGAAGGACAGGCCGGCCAGCACGGCCGTCCCCCGCGACCGGCCGAGCGCGTCGGCGGCCAGCGCCATGCCACCGAAGATCAGGATCAGGGACGGGATCTCGCTGAACGTGGTGCGCGAGGTGTAGAGGATCGGCAGCGCGACGGCGAACGCCAGCGCCGCCACGGGCGCCCACCGCGCGCCCGCCAGCCGGGCGGCGACCCCGGCCACGGTCAGCACGGCCAGCGCGCCGAGCACCGGCGGCACCATCAGCAGCCCGGACAGCCCGCCCAGCCACGCGCCGATGGAGTCGATCAGCGGCGCCCCCGGCATGAACTGCGGCACCACCGCGCCGCCGTGGTCGTAGAAGCCGATGCTGTCGAACCGCAGCGCCGGGTCCGGACCGCCGAACGCCGCCGTGGGATAGGGCATGGGCAGGAAGCCGTGCCCGGCCAGCCAGGCGGTGTACTGGGCGTAGGTCGCCGGGTCCCTGCGGACGATCAGCTGCTCGGTGTGGAAGATCGCGTTGAACACCCCGGAGGCGACCGCGACCCCGACGACCGCCCACACATGCCCCGCCGAGGCGTCCCCCACCTCTCCCCCGCCTCGCGCGTCGCGGGTGTCGTGCGGCCGTCCGGCGAGGCCACCGGGCGGCCTCGCGGACCGGGTGCCGTACACGCACAGGGCCGCGGCGAGGGCGCCGCCGAGCAGCAGCGCGGGCAGGGGACGGAACCAGCCGGCCAGCAGCAGCGGCAGTCCGGCGAGCAGCCAGCCGGTCAGGACGAGCGCGGGCATGGCCGTCACCGCCGCGAGCACCCGGCCCGCCTGCGGCCACCCTGAGCGATCGCGCCAGACTCCGTCCATGATCCCGGCGAGCCTAGCGGCCGCACTGTCCCCCCGTGTCGCCACGCACCCCTCCCACCGGTACCTTCCCACCCCCGAGAACCAGCGACGCTCTCGGGCCGCGCGGCGGCCGGTGACGGCCGCGAGCCGCCGAGCAGGTCCGCGCGGCCGGACAGCGCACGGGCCGGTCGGCGCGGGGGCCGGAACGGGGCGCGGGCGGGTGGCCGGCCGGTAACGTAGCGGCGCGTACGCGGGTCTCGCGTGCGCGTTCGTGTCTTCCCGGGACGCCGGGACCCGTGGGCTGGGGGTGGAGTGGTCGCTTCGGAGCGGGGCTCCGGCGTGCGGAGCGGCGCGGGCGAACCCTCCGGGCCGTCCTCCGGCGGGCGGGTCCGTTCCTGGTGGCCGCCCTCGGGCGGGGGATTCTCCTCGCGGTGGTCCTCGGAGCGGGCGGGCGGGCGGCTGTGGGGCGGGCTGCGGGCGCACCGGTGGTTCCTCGGGGTGCTCGGGCTCGGCGTGGCGCTGCGCGTGGTGACCATGCTCGGCTACCGGCCGGTGCTGTGGTTCCCCGACTCCTACACCTACGTGGTGACGGCCCTGCGTCCCCGTCCCGACCTGGTGCGGCCCGCCGGTTACTCGATGTTCCTGCGCCTGCTGGAGCCGTTCCACTCCTTCGGGTTCGTGGCGTTCGTCCAGCACCTGCTCGGGGCGGCCATCGGCGTGCTGGTCTACGCCGCGGTCAGACGGGCCGGCGGGCGGGTCTGGGCGGCGACGCTCGCGGCGGCGCCGGTGCTGCTGGACGCCTACCAGGTCCAGCTCGAACACCTCCTGGTCTCCGACACGCTGTTCGCGTTCCTGCTGGTGGCGGCCATGTACGTGCTGCTGGGCCGGCCCAGGTGGCGCGCCGTGTGCCTGGCGGGGGCGCTGCTGGGCGCGGCGACGCTGACGCGCACGGTGGGACTGCCGCTGCTCGCCGTCGTGGCGGTGTGGCTGCTGGTCCGCCGTCCCAGCCGGGAACCGCTGGTCCGCCGTCCCCGGAAGCAGACCTCCGGCGCCGACGCCGCCGGAGCGGTGTGGCCGCCGGTCGGGCGTCCCGGTGAGCAAGCGCCGGCTGCCGGACGCGCCGTCGGTGCCCGCGGGGTCATGACGCGGGCATGGCGGCGGGCATGGCGGCGGGCGCGGCCGGCGGCGGTGCTGGTGCTCGTCGCGCTGGTGCCCATCGCGGGGTACGCGGCCTGGTTCTGGGCGACCTACCACCGGGTCGGCATCGTGGGCTCCAACGGCGTCTTCCTGTACGGGCGGACGATGTCGTTCGCCGACTGCTCGGTCATGCGCCCGCCCCGGGACCTCGCGGTGCTGTGCGACGACAGGCCGCCCTCGCGCCGCCCGCCGTCGCAGGAGTACGTGTGGGCGCCGGACGCGCCGTTGGTGGCGTTGCCGGGCATCACCTTCACCCAGGAGACCGACCGGCTCGCGGGGCGGTTCGCGCTGCTCGCGTTGCGGAGCCAGCCGCTGGACTACGCCGCCTCGGTGCTCTCGGAGCTGGCCCGCTCGTTCACCCCGAACCGCCCGGTGTACCCCGACCAGGAGATCTACGACTACTACGAGTTTCCGGCGCGGACGCCCCCGCCGCCGGGACGCTACCCGGCGACCTACGGGGCGAGCCTCGCCGTGCGCTATGAGCGGGGTCCGATCGGCACTCGCGTCGTCGAGCCCCTCGCGGGGTGGACCCGTGCCTACCAGGACGTGGTGTGGCTGCCGGGCACGGCCTTGCTGGCCGTGCTGCTCCTGCCTCCGGGCGTGGCGGCGGGACGCGCGTGGCGGTCGCGGGCGCGCCGCCGCGCGGAGGGGCCTGGGGCGAGCCGGACGGCGTGGGCGCCGCCGTGGGTGATGGCGGTGTCGTTGCTGGTCATTCCGGCCGCCACGGCGGAGTTCGACTACCGCTATGTGCTGCCCGCCGTGCCGCTGGCGTTCCTGTCCGCGGGGCTCCTGACGGCGAGACAGACGGATCGGTCATGACGGTCGTGACCTGGTGATCCTGTGAACTTCCAGTAAACCCACCGTTTGCGTTATTCCAGGAAATATCCTCGTGTCGGTATGCTTGGCCGCCCGATCGACCCCCTCTGGAGTAACCGTGATCATGCGCCTGTTCCTCCGATCATGTCGCCCAGAGTCGGCCCGGTGACTAACCTCATGACGAAATGAGCGAGCACCGACACGGCGCCACGGTCACCAACCATCGGAACGCGCCTCCCGCCTCCGGTCGCCGGTCCAGCCGCGGCCGAGCGATGGAGCAGCCTCCCGTGGACGTCCCTCCCCGCGAAGGGGGCCGCCGCCGCAGAGGCGTCCCCCCCGACGCCCCCGCCCCGGTACGGCCCGCGGGCCCCCACGGCCCGTACGAGAACCATCCCTCGGGCCCGCAGGACTTCCCCATGGTGGACGAGCAGCGCGGCCGCCGCCAGCGCGGCGGTCCCGTCGAGGGGCCTCCGCCGCCGGACGAGCCCGGCCGCGGTCGGCGACGCGGCGGCGGCGACGGCGGTCCCGGAGGCGGCGGCCCGCCTCCGCACGGCAGCGGCGGCAACGGGCGCATGCGCGTCCTGGCCTACGTCAGCATCGCGCTCACCAGCGTCATGGTGCTGCTGGCGCTCACCGGCTACACGCTGTACCGCAACGTGCTCGGCGAGGTCCGCACCGAGGACGTCAGCGGCGACCTCAACGCCAACCGCCCCGTGAACGCCACCGGGGCGCTCAACGTCCTGCTGGTCGGCTCCGACTCGCGGGCCGGCGACAACAAGAAGTACGGCCAGCACATGAGCGACCTCGGCGAGCGCACCGACACGATCATCCTCATGCACGTGTCGCCGAACCGCGACAAGGCGACGCTCATCAGCTTCCCGCGCGACTCCATGGTGCAGATCCCCGAGTGCAAGAACGCCCGCACCAAGGTGGCCATGCCGCCGCGTCTCGACATGATCAACTCCGCCTTCAACGAGGGCGGCATGGCCTGCACGATCAACACCATCGAGGCCAACACCAACATCCGCGTCGACCACTACCTCAAGGTCGACTTCACCGGCTTCAAGGCCATCGTCGACGCGCTCCAGGGCATCCAGATCTGCGTGCCGACGGCGGTGGACGACAAGCAGGCCAAGCTCCACCTGCAGGCCGGCAAGCAGATCGTCAAGGGCGAGACCGCGCTCGCCTACGTCCGCGCCCGCCACTCACTCGGCGACGGCAGCGACATCAGCCGCATCAAGCGGCAGCAGATCTTCCTGTCCCAGGTCGTGAAGAAGGCCACCAGCGGCGACACCCTGACCAACCCCGGCAAGCTGCTGGCCCTGGTCAAGGCGGCCGCCCACTCGGTCGTCATGGACCCGCAGCTCGACGTCGACACGCTCATCCAGATCGCTCAGAGCGCGCGCAGCCTCACCGCCAAGGGTGTCAAGTTCGTCACGGTTCCCTGGCAGCCGTACACGGAGGACAAGAACCGCGTCCAGTGGAAGCAGCCGGACGCCGGCAAGATGTTCGAGTCCCTGCGCACCGACACCGAGGTCACCCCGTCCCCGGCGCCCAGCGCGTCGGCCTCCGGGCCGGCCAAGCCCGCGATCAAGCCGGGCCAGGTGCGCATCCAGGTCGTCAACGGCACCAACACCGCCGGCAAGGCCAAGGAGGTCGCCGAGGCGCTCGCGGCACAGGGCTTCAAGGTCACGCAGGTCGGCGACGCGCGCAACGCCGACGGCACCGACCGGCCGAAGACCATGCTGCTCTACGCCAAGAACGCCGCCGACGGCGCCGACTACGCCGCCCCGGTGGCCGCGAAGCTGGTGCCCAAGGTCACCCCGGCCTCCGGCAAGGTGAAAGCCGGCCTGGTGCAGCCGTTCACCCCGTCGGTGACCCCCACCACCCCGCCGGCCGGCGCGACCGCGACGCCGGCGCCCGGCGCCCCGATCATCCAGCTCGTCATCGGGGCCGACTTCAAGAACGTCAAGGTGCCGGTCACCATCCCCGACAGCGCCCGGGTCGTGGACTCCAAGACCGACGTCTGCAGCACCTGACCCGAAAGGCCGACAAAGGCCGAAAAGTCCTGGACAAGGCCCGGTTCCCCTGCGGGACCGGGCCTTGTCCATGCCGCGCCCGGCTTCTGCGGGAATCCGGTGCGCGGGTGGTGGGGCCCTGATGGCGGTTCAGCGACGCCCATGCTCGCCAGGGCGCTGCTGCGAGACGCGGATCCCCGGGCGCGGAGACCAGACGCCGGCCCGGGCGTGCTTTCTCGCCGGACGCCGGTCAAGGTGCCGGGGCGCCGGGAGAGCGTCGACGGGCGCCGGAAAGGGCCGGACATGACATGGCCGGACCGGAGTTGTCAGAGGTCCCAGCAAGGGCAAGTTCGGAGTCCGTCGCGACAATTGAAGATCGGCGCGTTAGGGTGGATCATCTGGCAGGCGTGCTCCCGCGATCGTTCCGCCACACCGGCCGAGGGCACCGGCCACAGTCAGAAGCTTCCTGGTCTCCCGACAGATAGCTGAGCGTTTCCCCCGTGAGTGACACCCGATCCTCCTTCCAGGTTCCGGCCTCGCGCACCGACGGCGTCTCCACCGACGCCGGCGACGGCGCCCCGTCCCCCGAACGAGGGCAGGCGCCGGCAGATCCCGGTCTGAGCACCGGCGCGGGCATCGGTGCGGGCACCGATGCGGGCACCGGCGAGGAAGAGGCGCCCACCGCGCGCTGGCCCGTCCCCGACTACGCCGAGCCGCCGACGGGCGCCTGGGACCGGCACCGGCCCCCGACGGGCGATCGACGCCGCGAGCCCCGCTGGCCCGTCCCCGACAGCGCCATGACCGCCGGCGACGGCACCGGCCGTGGCCGCCGCGGCGCCCACTCCGGCGGTACGCCCGCCGACGACGATCCCGAGACCTTCACCTTCGACCGCCCCTCCTGGGAGGACAACCCGGGCGCTCACGGCAGCCCCGCGGCCCCGGGAGCGAACGGCGGCTCGATGTTCTCCGGGTCGCACGACGCGGTCACCTCTTCGGGGGCGCACGGCATCGGCATGGCCGCCTCTCCCGGGCCAGGAGCGCACAGCGAGGCCACCTCCTCGGGCGGCCACGCCCTCGGCTCGGTTCCGGGTGCGTACGGCGCGGACCCCGGCGTCCAGGGCTCGCTCCCCGGCCCGCACGGAGGGCCCGGCGCGCACGGGTCGGTTCCGGGTGCGCGAGACGCGCTCGGCGTGCCGGTGGAGGCGCCGGAGTCGGCACCGTCCCCGGACGGGTTCTCCTACTGGCAGCGTCCCGCGGCCCCACAGCCGGGCGGCGGCGCCACGCCGCCGGGCCGTCCCGGCCCGGGCTCGGCCATGCCCGCCCGGGAGCGGCGCCCCTCCGGCGAGGGCCCCGGCCAGGCGGTCGACGGCTGGGACGACCCCGAGACCGAGGAGGCCCCGCCGCCCCGGCCCGCGAAGCGCCCCCGCGAGCCGTACCTGGACAACGTCAAGTTCCTGCTCATCGCGCTGGTGCCGGCCGGGCACGCGCTGGTGCCGACGCTGTCGGCGCACTCCTCCCGGTCGGCCTACCTGTTCATCTACGTGTTCCACATGCCGCTGTTCGTGGTCATCAGCGGCTACCTGAGCCGGAACTTCTGGAACTCCAACGCCAAGACCAACAAGCTCGTCGACACCTTCCTCGTGCCGTACGTGATCGTGGAGGTCGGCTACGCCGTGCTCCGCTTCGCGCTCGGGCACAAGTGGAGTCTGACGATCATCGACCCGGCCTGGCTCAACTGGTACCTGCTGGCCCTGCTGCTGTGGCGGCTGTCCACGCCGGTGTGGAAGCGCATGCGCTACCCGCTGCCGATCGCGGTCGCGGTCTACCTGCTCGCCGGCCTGTCCGACCTGCCGGGCGACTTCAGCATGGACCGCTTCTTCGGGCTGATGCCGTTCTTCGTGCTCGGCCTGTGGTTGCAGCCGCACCACTTCGACATGCTCAACCGCCTCTGGGTGAAGATCGTGTCGGTCGGGGTGCTCGCCGGCGCGGTCGGCGTGGCGATCGTCATCGCGCCGCACGTGCCGCTCGACCCGGTGTACTTCAAGGACAGCTACGCCGAACTGCACCTGTCGTGGTGGATGGGCATGGGCATGCGCGCGGGCCTGCTGGTCGCGGCGCTGGCCGTCTCGTTCGCGATCCTGGCGCTGGTGCCGCGCAAGAACACCTGGTTCTCCGACCTCGGCACCCGCACGCTCTACTGCTACCTGCTCCACGGCATCCCCGTCATGATCGCCAAGGAGATGGGCTGGCTGAGCTTCCCGTGGCTGCACGGCCCGCTCGGCGTCATGGCGATTCTGAGCAGCGCGTTCGCCCTGGCCATCGTCCTGTGCCTGCCCGAGACGCGCACGGTGTTCAAGTGGCTGCTCGAACCGCGCCTCACCTGGCTCTACCGCAGGCCGTCCAACCGGCCCAAGGAAGCCACCACCTAGAGGCGGATGTTCAGCGGCATTTCCATTGTGATTCACGGTGCGCACCCGGACAGGAAGGGAACGGCACTCAGCATCGACACATGAAGGTATGTGTCGGCACGATCGTCCACCACCCGGAGGACGCGCGGATCATGCATCGGCAGATCCGGGCGCTGCTCGACGCCGGGCACGAGGTCACCTACGTCGCGCCGTTCACCCACTGCAACGTCACCCCGCCGCAGGAGATCCGGGCGATCGACGTGCCGCGCGCCGTCGGCCTGCACCGCGGACACGCGCTGAACATGGCCCGCGGCGCGCTCCGCCGGGGCGTCAAGGACGCCGACCTGCTGCTCGTGCACGACCTGGAACTGCTGTTCGCCCTGCCGCGGCGACGCCCCACCACGGTCTGGGACGTGCACGAGGACATCGTGGGCGCGCTGGACACCAAGACCTACCTTCCCGCGTCCGCGCGCCGGATGCTGCCCGGCCTGCTGCGCCGCGTCGAGACCCGCGCCGAGCGCCGCCTGCACCTCATCCTGGCCGAGGCCGCCTACCGCGACCGGTTCGCCGGGGACCACCCGGTGATCCCGAACACCACCTACGTCCCCGAGACCGCGCCGCCGCCGCCCGGCGCCAACCGGGTCGTGTACATCGGCCAGTTGTCGGAGGCCAGGGGCGCGCTGGAGATGATCGAGTTGGCCCGCAGGCTCCGGCCGCACGGCATCCGGCTCGACCTGATCGGCGCCGCCGACACCGCGGTGCGCCCGTTCCTGCGCGACGCGCAGCGCGAGGGACTGCTCGACTGGTTCGGATACGTGCCGAACAACCACGCGCTCCGCATGGCCCAGGGCGCCCTCGCCGGGCTGTCGCTGCTGCACGACGTGCCGAACTACCGGCAGTCCCTGCCGACCAAGGTCATCGAGTACATGGCCCGCGGCCTGCCGGTGATCACCACGCCGCTGCCGCTGGCCGCCTCGATCGTCGGCCGCGCCGACTGCGGAGTGATCGTCCCCTACGGCGACGTGGACGCGGTCGCCCAGGCCGTCCTGCGGCTGCGCGACGAGCCCGAGCGGCGGATCGTGATGGGCGCCCACGGGTACGCCGAGGCCCGCGGCCACTACCACTGGCCCGACCAGGCCCGCGAGTTCGTCGCCCGCCTCGAGGAATGGGCCGCCACCCCCCTCCTCACCCGAAACCTCCCCCAAGCCGCCCTGGCATGACCGACCGCCCAAGCAGCCTTCGCCTGACCGACCGCCCAAACAGCCCTGTCGCAACCGCCCCAGCCGAACCGGCCTCGCCCACGGCCGCCCTCGCCTGACCGGTACGGCTGGCGTCCCGCGATCCTGATTGGTGTACTGGACGCTGTGACTAGCCATCTCATCAAGGGACGCCGGGTCACCATGCCGGTCGAGGTCCGGGACGCCACCGTCTGCGCCGCCATGTACCTCGTGCGAGCCGACGCCGCCCGCGCGGTGCTCGCCTACGCCGACCAGGACGTCATCGAGGTGCTCCCCGGCAAGGCGCTGTGCGCGCTCGGCTTCATCCGCTACGCCGACGGCGACCTCGGGTCCTACAACGAGTTCGGCATGGGCTTCCTCGTCCGTCCCCCCGGCGCGGTCCGCCCGCCCGCGCGAGGCAGGATGTCCGGGCTCAAGGACCTGCGCCGGAACGGCAGCGGGGCCTTCGTCCACTGGCTGCCGGTCGACCAGAGCTTCACCCTGGAGGCGGGCCGCTCCATCTGGGGCTTCCCCAAGGAGCTGGCCGAGGTGGACCTGCGGCTGTCGTCCCCCTACAAACGGTGCGTGCTGCGCAAGGACGGCCGCCTGGTGCTCGACCTGCTGATCAAACCCGGCATGCCCGTCCCCGGCCCGCCCCCGCCAGGCGTCCCCATCCCAGGTTTGCCCCTGCCCGGCGGCGGTTCGGTCGACCTGGACGCCTACACCCGCCTGGACGGGGTGACCCGGCGCATTCCTTGGACGACCCGTCCCCGCGGCCTGCGCACCCGTCCCGGCGGAGCGCTGATCAGGCTCGGCAACCACCCCATCGCCAAGGAACTCAGCGAACTGGGCCTCCCCAAACGCGCCCTCCTGACCGCCACCGCCACCCACGTGAAAATGACCTTCCACCCCGCCCACCACCTCGCCGCCCCCCGACCCCACGAGCACTGACCGGCGCCAGGCGCGACTCATCACCCGAAGAGGCAACGGCTGCTTTCGCCGGGTGGGGCTCTTCACCCGATGATCCCGACAATGCAGACAAGGAAATCCGCGGCACCTGAAGCCCTGAGAAGATGGAGTCGGCAGGCCTGTCGGTCGCATCATCGAGGCGATGTTCACCTCTCGAGACAGGTGCGACGCCCTAGTTCGGCGCCGGCTTGGGCAGGCCGGCGGTGATCATGTTCAGGAGCAGGGCGTAGGTGTCGTCCAGGTCGACGGGGAGGCCGAAGCCGCCGGCGGTCTCCAGGACGGCGAAGCCGTGGGCGGCCGCGCGCAGGCACCGCGTCGCGTGGATGGCGTCGGCCCCCTCCAGCCCGTACGCGCGGAGCGCGCCGACCACGATGCCGACCAGCGCCCTGGCCGCCTTGGCCTGGTCGCCACCCTCAGGGGGCGCGGCCTGGCTCATCGCGGCGTACCGGCCGGGGTTGGCGACGGCGTAGTCCCGGTAGATGTGCATGAAGGCGCGCAACGCCTGGTCTCCGGACCGGCCGAGCAGCGCCTCGCGCAAGCGGTCCGCCAGTTCGTTCATGACGCGGGCGGACACCAGGTCGTTGAGCTCCGCCAGGTTGCGCACGTGCTTGTACAGGGACGGCGTGGCGACGCCCGCTCGCCCGGCCACCGCCGCCAGAGTGACCGCGGCCGGACCCTCCTCGTCGATGATCCGCAGTGCGATGTCGACGACCGCGTCCGGGGAGAGCCCTGCCCTAGCCACGGGCGTGGTCCTTCAGGAAACGCAGCACGGCATCGGCGACCTCGGCGGGGAACTGCGCGTGCGGGTAGTGGCCGGCGCCGTCGATCATCGTGACGACGCCGCGCCCGGCCGGCATCTCGGCGACGATGCCCTCCGCCTCGGCCTGCGGGTTCACCCAGTCGGGGTCGAGGGTGCCCATGACGACCAGCGTGGGAACGGCGAGCTTGGGCAGTTCGGCGCCGGCGTCGGTGGGCGCCGACATGCCCATCTTGCTCACCACGGCCATCCGTCCCGGCCGGCGCAGGGCGGTCGCCAGGTCGGACATGTACGCCTCGTAGTCGGCGGGCCGGGTGCCGGGGTAGGCGTGATCGAGGTAGCGGCGCCAGAACTTCACGCTGCGCAGGATTCCGGTGGCCATCAGCAAGGAGATGCCCTTGCGGTGCCGCCCGTCGCGCAGCAGGCCGCCGAAATCGATCTTCTGCGCCCGGGTGAACGGGCCGAGCTCGACGACCGCGCTGACCAGTTCGCGGTGCTGGGCGGCGGCGATGGTGGCCGCGCCGCCGGAGAAGGAGTGCCCCACGAGCACCGCCGGCCCGCCCAGGTGGCGGATCAGCGCGACCAGGTCGGCGGCGACGTCGGTGCGGGTGTAGGAGGGCCAGCCTGTGCTCGACTCCCCATGACCGCGCAGGTCCACCGCGGCGACCCGGTATCCGGCGGCGACCAGGCGGGGCGCCAGCAGCCGGTACGCCCGCCGGCCGTCCCCCATGCCGTGCGCCAGCATCACCAGCGGCCCCTCCCCCGACACCTCGTACGCGAGCCGCCCGCCCTCGGTCTCCAGGAATTCCGTCATGGTCCCCTCACTTCACGCTTGGCTAATGTTGTTAGCCCTAAAGCTAACGCTATTAGCCGAGGCCGTCAACTCCCCATTCGCTCCGTTGAAGATGCGGTCGAGGTGGTAGTCGATGACCCGCCACACCTCCGCGACGCCACAGCGGCCATGGAGAACCTCCACGCCGAGCCCGGTGACGCCCGAGACCAGCAGGTCCGCCTCGTGACGCGGATCGAGACCGGGCGGCGCCATCCCCGCACGCTGCGCCTTGGCGATGATCTCGGCGACGAGGCCCTCCACAGGATGGGAGTCGCGCAGGAACACCGCGGCGAGCGCGGGATCGGTGAGGCTGCGCGCGTAGTAGGCCTCGTACACCCGCAGGACCATGCGCCGCGACTCGTCCAGCGGCAGGAACTCCGCCAAGATGGCCCGCAGCAGGTCGCGGGGCGCCGCCGCGGCGTCCGACCCAGCCAGCCGGGCGGCGACCCGGCGCTCGTTGTCCTCGTGCAGCAACTGCAGGGCGGCGACCAGCAGTTGGTGCTTGCTGGGGAAGCGATACTGGACGGCGCGCAGCGAGACACCCGCCTCCGCGGCGATCTCGCGCATACTGGCCGCGCGCAGCCCGCGCTCGGCGGCGATGCGCCAGAGCGCCTCGGCCATCCTGCGGCGCACCTGCGAGTCGGCGCCCGAAGCGGCCCCCGACACCGCGCCCGATTCGCCCCCCGAAACGGCTCCCGCAACCGCGCCCGATTCGGCTCCGGAAACGGCCCCCGAATCGGCGCCCGGATCGGCTCGCGGATCGGCTCGCGGATCGGCGGCGGCCGGGCCCTCTGGTGATCGAGGCCGGGGCGGGTTCTTCCGCCTCCGGTACGCCTTGGCCTGGCATGCCCGCGAGCAGTACGCCGGCGGACGGCCTCGCGTCGCCGTCGGCAGCGGCGCGCCGCACATCTGGCAGCCCGGCGATATTTTCATCACGCACACCTATCACGATCTTCTGGCTAATGTGTGACGAAAACATTGATCAGCCAGCGTATCGAGCGAACCATCCATGAAGCACTGGATACATTTGTACCGTAACTCACCGGATCATCGCGGAGGCGAAATGAATGAGGCCTGGTACCGGTTGTCAATGCTTCTCGTGCTCGCCGCGGGTGTCTGGGAGGGGCCGATCGCCATCGTCTTCCGTCTCTTCACCGACCGGGCGCCCAACCTGTTGACGGCGGCCAACTACCTGCCCACCCCGTGGTGCTATCTCACCGCTGTCGGCGCGACGCTCACCGCTCTGGCCCTGGTCGCACTCTTGGACACCAAACACAAGAAGGTCATAAGCCGCGAATCCCGGTAGACCCACCCATGGTCACCGGGGAAACCGGCGGGGCGGGCCGGCGGGACCTTCGTCCGCAGTCGAAGCCACCTCCCGCGATCCCCTTCTCGCGGATGGCCCAGCCCGGAGCTCTCCCGGCGACCTCGTCGCCGCCTCCTGCCACAAGGCCGCCCCCCTTGTCGACCGCCACGACGGTCGCGGCCGCCGCGTCGTCGGCGTGGTGAAGGAGAGACCCCCCGTTTTGTCTCGTATCGACGCCGAACTCGCCTGACATCTCCGTATTTCACGGCAAATTCCCTAGAGTTGAGGCGTGAGCGGAGAGCTAGCACCGCAGTCGCCGGAAATGCGGATGTCCGACGCCGATCGCGAGCGGATCGTCGAGAGACTGCAAGCCGCGGTGGGCGAGGGACGGCTGACGGGCGAAGAGTTCGAGCAGCGCCTGAACGGACTGCTCGCCGCGCGCACGTTCGGCGAGGTCGAGCCGCTCCTGGCCGACCTGCCGGGGGCGCCGCTCACGATGCCGCCACGGGAGCGAGCCGAGCTGCGCACCACGGCGGCGTCCCTGAAACGGCACGGCCGATGGATGGTGGCCCGGCGGCTGCTGGTCACGGCCAAGGCGGGCTCGGTGAAGCTCGACTTCACCGACGCCGTCATCTCCCACCCGGTCGTGGAGATCGACCTCGACGTGGTCGCCGGCTCCACCACGCTGGTGCTTCCGCGCGGCGCCACGGTCGACATCGAGGACGTCGAGATGATGGCGGGCAGCGCCAAGGTGCGCAAGGTGACTCCGTCGGCGATCCCCGGCGACGCGCTCCACTTCGTGGTCCGCGGCAAACAACGCCTCGGCAGCCTCGTCGTGCGCACCCAGCGCCACTTCGGCCCGTGGAAGTGGTGACCGCTCGCCCGAGCCACCGGCCCGCCCCGTAGAACGGGCCGGACCGGCTCCGCCACGACCACCGCCCCGAACAGGCACAGAACCGGCGCCCGGGCCGATGGCCCGGACGCCGATCGTCCGTGCAGGTCAGGCAGTTGGCATGACGATCCGCCCGAGATGGCGGGCGAGGAACCGGACCGCGCTGTCGGCCTCGAACCTGGGCAGCTCCGCATGCCTGCCGGGGTTGGCGTGCAGCGTCTTCTCCTTCGAGGCGAAGGCGTCGAACAGCGCCAGACCGGACTGGCGCGGGATGAGCTCGTCGTCCCACTGGAGGAGGAACTCCACGGGAATGGTGATCTGGCGCGCGGTGTCGGCCAGGGAATCGTGCCAGAAGAGACCGAAGACCGCGGCGGCGATCCTGGGCTCGACGGCCGTCAACGGCACTCCGATCGCGGTGCCCATGCTCACGCCGTAGTAGCCGACCGGCCCTTCGGCGCCGATCTCCGGCAGTTCCTGCAGGGCGTCCAGGGTCGCCTGCCATTCGGGCACGGCGCGCTCCGCCAGGTGGGCGTTGTAGCGGGCGACGATCGGACCGGCCGGCTCGCCCGCCGCCGTCGCCCGCCGCATCGCGGCGATCTCACGCTCGTCGGCCGCCGTGCGCGGACGGCCGCCGTGACCTGGGGCGTCGATGGCGACGACGGTGAAACCACCGTCGGCGACCAGGAGGCGCGCGCGGCCTACCATTCCCGGCGCCTTCTTGTGCATGCCGCCACCGTGGCCCAGCAGAACCAGAGGCGCGCGATCGGAGGCGGCAGCCGGCGACCAGAGCACGCCGGTGACCTCACCCACGGTGAAGTCGCGTTCGAGGACACCGTCCGACGATGTCTCCGCAGTGAAACGCACAGAATGCATTGGTGTTGCCTTTCGGGAGTGCCTTGTCGTTACGGCGCTCCCGGCGACACCTACGTCAGTCGCCGACCGTGACGGAAAGTGGGAGCACCCACACAGCTACAGCCTTCACGGGTCTCACCTCCTCACGCGAAATCACGATCCCGCGCACCCTACCAACCACCCCGCCCATAACGCACCCCCCTGTCTCGTGTGGTGGATCGTCGTTCTCACCGCGCGATCGACGAGGGCCGCGTACCCGTGCCGCCCGGTCGCGGTCACCGAGGACGAGCTGACCGCACTTCTGGGCGAGCCACCTCGGTACCTGATCCCCTTCGTCTGGGGCGTGATCCCCGAAGGCGGGAGCATCAAGGACCTCCCTCGATGCGTCGAACTCCCGAGCCGGGACAAGCGGAACACCGACCAGCCACCCTCTGATCCGTAGGGAAGGACAGACGCCTCCTCAGCGGCGCTCTACGCTGGTCGCCTCCAGCGCCGTGGTCACGAGGGCCGTATTCACAAATCGCAATAATTGTCGCCCGCAATATATGGAGAATCTCCGGTACATTGGTGGGAAATGTCGCCGGACGGCCCGTGATCGGGGCTGTTCGCCGCCGTCTGCCGCGCTCCCGAACAGCGGAAACCTTCTCGCGGCCTCCCCTTCCGTAGGAAAGCGGTCCGCTGGGTCGTCCCGCACATGAGCGCCGTCGCCGAAGTGGTCATGGCCCGTTGCAAAGCGAACCCCTGACGTGCGCTGCCGTCCCCATGGTGGGCGTGGGCCGGTGGCGTGGAGGGTGGCCGGTCTCGCTCGCGCGTTCCGGACATCCCGTCGGCGTCTTGGCAAGCTCCGTCACAGTCAACGGCAGCTTTCGCCATTTCCGCTGAATGCCGACAAGTCTACATTTCGCCCGCTATGTATTGATTTTTTCGATCGGCTGACTAACGCTGATCGGGATGCCCGGTCATGGAGGGAGTAAGAATGCCTGTCACCCTGGAACGCTCTGAGGAGATCGTCGCCGCGTGGCGCAGCGGAGCCGACGTCGAAGGCTGGGACAACCCGGCCGGTCCGCTGTTCATCGGTGACTACGCCGAGTCGGAGATCACGATGACGGCCCTGGACACCCGGAGGCCGAGCTCGTGCACGGGCGCCCACACCGTTGCCTGCTGCTGAGCGCACCCACCCGGTCGACGCGGATCGGGACGCACGGTCACGAAGGGAGTAGCAATGCCTCTCACACTGGATCGCTCTGAGGAGATCGTCGCCGCGTGGCGCAGCGGAGCCGACGTCGAGGGCTGGGACAACCCGGCCGGTCCGCTGTTCATCGGTGACTACGCCGAGTCGGAGATCACGCTGACGGCCCTGGACACCCGGCTGGCGAGCTCGTGCACCTGCAGCCGCTTCTGCTGCTGATCAAGGAAGGATGATCCCAATGGCCGGGGACTTCGACCCGTCGCTGGACTTCTGGACCGCACCGGCGCTGGCCGGGCTGTCCGCCACGCTGGGATCGATCCCCGGCCTCACGGAGGCAGAGGCCCGGCTGATATGCCAGGGAACCGCCGAAGCGCTGGAGGAGACCGTCCGCCTCAAGGTCAACAGGGTCCTGCTGCTGGAACTCAACGCCGCCAGGATCAGCGGAAGGCTGACCGCCGAGACGCCGCGGCTGCGGTGGCAGGAGTGGAAGGCGACGGCCGCGACGCCCGAGTTCTGGCTGTCCCTGACCGGGCACTACCCCACGATGCCGTCCAGGCTCGGCACGATCATCGACAACAGGTGCGCCGCGGCCGTGGAACTGGCCCGCAGGTTCGCCGCCGACCGCGCGGCGCTCACCGCACTGCCCGGCGGTCTCCGAGGCGAGCTGGCCCGCGTCGACTTCGGGGCGGGAGACAGCCATCGCGGAGGGCACAGCGTCGCCGTCCTGCACGGCTCGCAGGGCAAGGTGGTCTACAAGCCCCGGTCCCTCGCCGTGGACGAGGCGCTGGCGCGGCTGATCGACCGCCTGGCACCCCGGCTGCCCGCCGGCAGCCACATCCGGGTGCCCGACGTGCTGATTCGCCAGGGGTACGGCTGGGCGGAGCACATCCAGCACCGCTACTGCGCCGACGAGACGGAGCTGCGGTCCTTCTACCGCGGCGTCGGGCACTGGCTGGCGCTGATGCGGCTGATCGGCGGCAGCGACCTGCACATGGAGAACCTCATCGCGGCCGGTCCCGCGCCCGTCGTCGTCGACTGCGAGACGCTGTTCACCCCGCACGTCCCGGCCAAACCATCCGGATACGGCGACGCCGTCGACCAGGCGACCGACCTGCTCAGCGGATCGGTGCTGCGCACCGGACTCCTTCCCGGACGCGGCGTCTCGCTCGCCTGGCGCGGCGTCGACATGTCCGCCGCCGGAGGCCTGCCTGGCCAGCAGCCGTACACGCAGGTGCCGGTCGTCGTCGACGCGGGCACGGACATGGCGAGATTGGGGATGGAACGGGTCGAGCTGGGAGCGGTGAGCAACCACCCGAGCCCCGATCCGATCCTCGTCCACTACTGGGACCTGGTGCTGTCCGGATTCACCGAGCTGGTCGAGCACCTCGACATGCTGGATCGGCGGGACGAGCTCGCCGGGCTGCTCACGGACTTCGCCGACCGTCCGGTCCGGGTCGTGCTCCGCGCCACCGAGGCGTACGCCGAGCTGGCCCGCATGTTGTGGCATCCAGCCTCACTGCACGACGAGCCGACCGCGACGGGCAAGGCGGCGGGGTTGCTGGCCCAGCATGCCGAGAACCTGCCCGGCGCGCCATCGGACCCCGAGGTGATCGACGCCGAGGTGGCCGAGTTGCTGGTCGGCGACATCCCCTTCTTCGCCACGACCCCTGCTCGCGGCCGTCTGGACGGCCCTGGCGGTACCTCGTACGGAGACGAGCAGGACCTCATCGCGGACGCGCTGCGGCGCTGGCGCGACCGCGACACGGCCCTGGACCGCGAGGTGATCCGGTCCGCTCTGGTCAGCGCCTACCTCAATGAAGGGTGGATGCCTGCCAACAAGCGTATGACCGTGCCTCTCATCCGGCCCCAGGACCTCGAGCGGCCCCGGCGCCGTATCGCGGCCGGGATCGCCCGCAGCATGCTCGACACGGCGGTCCGGGGCGACGACGGCACCGTCACCTGGACCGCGCCGGTGCTCACCTCCGACGGCTGGTTCGTACAGTCGCTGTCTCCCGACGTGTACGGCGGAGCGTACGGGGTCGCCATCACTCTGGCCGCCTACGTGAGTGAGACCGGGCAGGGCAGGGCCGACGAGGTGCCGGGGCTGGACGGGCTGCTCGCCGATCTCCTCCATACGATCAGGCTGGCCGAGGAACGCGACGCGGAGGCACGCCGCACCGGGCCGCGGCGGCGCCCCGCCACCCCAGGCGGCTATGTCGGCATCGGCTCGCAGATCTGGAGCTGGCTGCTGCTGCGCAGGCTGGGCACCGTCGGCTCGCAGGAGGCGGTCGCCCGGGCCGGCGCCCTGGCGGGGCGACTGCCCGAGGCGGTGGCCGCCGACGGGGTGTACGACCTGCTCACCGGCATGGCAGGCGCCATCGTGCCGTTGCTCCGCCTGTCGGAACAGACCGGTGACCAGCAGTGGTCCACGCAGGCCGACCGCATCGGGGAGCGCCTGCTCTCACTGGCCCACATCGACGACCGGGGAGCACGCTGGCCCAGCACCGCGTTCCCACAAGGGTTGGGCGGGGTCTCACACGGCGCCACCGGGATCGCCTGGGCGCTGGCCCGGCTCGCCGACAGCGCCACGGCCGGCGCTGCGGACTTCCGCGCCCTGGCAGACAGGGCCTTTCTGTACGAGGAGTCACTGTACGACCCGGCGGAGAAGGGTTGGCGTGACCTGCGCGAAATGGACGACCATCGCGTGACCTCCAGCGCATGGTGCCACGGAGCCGCCGGCATCGGCCTCGTCGCGGCCGATCGGCTGGCCCGCGAAGATGACCCGCGCTGGGCGGACGTGCTGCGCCGGGCCGCCGCGTCGTCCTGGTCGAGGGGCATCGGCTGGAACCACACGCTCTGCCACGGAGACCTCGGCACCTGGGAAGTCGTGCGCCACGCGATCGATGTGGGTGTCGGGCCCGAAGAGCTGACTCCGGAGTACCTCGCCGCGTACATGATCGGCAGCATGGACGAGCACGGCCCGGTGAGCGGCCTTTCACGTGACGCCTTCAGCCCCGGTCTGATGCCGGGAGTGGGCGGCATGCTCTACCAACTACTACGCCTGCACCCCGACACCTCCCTCCCCTCCGTCCTGCTCCCCGACCCGGAGAACTGACGCCCCGTCTCCTCCCCTGCCCGCCCCGGTTCTTCTTGCGTGGAAGTGCATCGCCGACTGAGGCATGAAGGGGGACGCGGGCCGAAGCATCAGACCGGGAGTCCAAGGACGAGTTCGGCGACCTGCCTGGAGCGGGACAGGAACGGGTGGTGCCCGGCGTCGATCTCCAGTGCCCGACCGGCCCGCTCGGCCTGTGCGCGCTGTAGGGCTGGAGGGGTTCCGTTGTCCCGCGCGCACACCAGGTAGGTGGAGGGGATCTCCCGCCAGGCCGCCGCTCCAACGGGCTCCGCGGTCGCGGACACGGTCTGGCGTACGAGCCGGGCAAGCCCCTCCACGACGTCCTCTTCGGCACAGTCCTGCATGAACGTTCGCGCCGCGACCTCGCGCCGTACACCGAAGGTCCCGTCCTGCGTCACGTCCAGGTAGGGCGCGGGAGTGTCGCCGCCGAACGAGGCGAGGCTCTCGCCGGCCTCGGGAAGGAAGCTCGCGACGTACAGCAGGTGACGCACCTGCGGCAGCCCGGCCGCCGCTTCGCCCGCGACGACGCCGCCGTAGCTGTGGGCCACCACGATGGCCGGTTCATCGGACGCGGCGAGGTGCGCGCGGACCTCGGCCACGTCGTCGGGCAAGGACGGCCCGCCCTGCCCCGGCGGGCGCCCGGTCTCTCCGCAGCTCGGCAGCGGCGGGGCCGTGCTGGTGACCCCGCCGTCCTCCAGGTGGCCCGCCGCGCGACGCCACCACCACGCCCCGTCCCGTACGCACGCTCCATGGACGAACACGACTCGCACGGTTGTCTCCCATCGCCGGTCATCGCTGTCGCACAATATATGTAACGACCATTACGCGAAATGGATGTGGAGAATGGGCAGACGTCCCCAGCGGGAGATCAGGGAGCGACTCCTGGCGGCCTGCACCGAGCACGTGCTCGCCCATGGCCTGGCGTCCGGGCTCCCGGCGATGGCGGCCACCGCGGCCACCTCTCCGCGCATGCTCGTCTACCACTTCGGGACCCGGGAACGACTGCTCCGCGAAGTGCTGGAGGAGGCGCGGCGGCGCCAACTCCAGCTGTTCCACCGAGCCCTCTCCCCGCAGGATGAGCCGTACGAGCAGACCCTCGCCCGCGCCTGGGTGACGTTCACCGGCCCTGAGGGGGCGCCGTTCCTGCGCCTGTTCGGCAGGGTCCATGACGATCCCGGCCTCTGGCCGGAATTCCGTCAGGCCGCCACCACCGACTGGCTGCCGGTCCTGGAACAGGGCCTTCGGGCACGCCACGGAGACGACGCCCCCGCCCTTGCGACCACCGCCCTGGCGGTCATACGCGGCCTCCTCCTCGACCGCGACGCCACCGGCGACACCACCCGCACCGACACGGCCTTCACCACCTTCCTCCGCCTTCTCACCCCCACCAGGGCCGAAGGAGACGGAGACCCCTCCGGAAACACCGCCCGAGCCGGGGCGCTCCCTGCGTGTGCAGGCCCTTCAGAGAAAGGGCCTCCCGCCTGGGCCGTTCAACGCCAGAGCCCTGCTTCCTCCACCTCGCCGTGTAGTGACCCTCCTCCGCCATCGGGGCTGGGCACCGACATCACTGCGACCCTCTGAGGTGCTCGTGATCGGGGAACTACTGGGGAACGCCATCTCCCACGGGGCACCGCCGATCCGTCTGTCCCTTTGGTCCACGGCCGGCGAGCTGAGCGTGCGCGTCACCGATCACGGCCCCGGCACCCCCCGACAGCTCGATCTGGGGCTCGACGCCGACCACGGGCGCGGTCTGCCGATCGTCGCCGCGCCGGCCGGCGACTACGGCGTCCTCCCCCTGGCCGACGGCCCGGGCAAGACGGTATGGCCACGCTGGCACACCCGTCCCGCTCCCCCTAATGAGACGTGTAGCCATGAAAGCGCGATCCCCTGCCGTAGCGGCCCACACGACCTCAGTTGCTGAAGTACAGTTCAGTGGGCTGTGGTTCAGTGTCGAGGTGATGACAGTTGGTGGAGAAGCCGGGGCACGTCTTCGGGCGGGACTGGGAGTGGGAGGCGCTGAGCGAGTTCGCCACCGGCACTCAGGCCGAGGTGGCGTTCGGCGTGGTCAGCGGCCGGCGGCGGCAGGGGAAGACGTTCCTGCTGCGGTCGCTGGCCGAGGCGCTGGGCGGCTTCTACTTCGAGGCGACCGAGGGGACCGACGTCGAGTTGCTGCGCCTGTTCGGCATGGCGCTCGCCCGGCACACCGGCTCCCCGGTCGGATACCCGTTCGCGGACTGGCGGGACGCGCTCACCTTCTTCTTCTCGTTGCCGAAAGATCGGCCGATGCCGCTGGTGATCGACGAGTTCCCGTACCTGATGAAGGCCAACCCGGCCATTCCGTCCATCCTCAAGCAGGAGATCGACCTGCGTGGGCGCACTCATGGGGGCAGCAGTAACGCGCGCGTCCTCATCTGCGGCTCGGCGCTGTCGGTCATGGGCAAGGTTCTGGCGGGGCAGGCGCCGCTGCGGGGGCGTGCGCGTCTGGAGCTCCTCGTCCAGTCGTTGCCGTACCGCGAGGCCGCCGAATTCTGGGGGGTGTCCGATCCCCGGCTGGCCGTGATGCTGCACGCAATCGTCGGCGGCACCCCTGCCTACCGGGACGAGTTCGTGGCGGGCGACCGGCCGGCCTCGGTGGACGACTTCGACGCCTGGGTGGCGCGCACGGTGCTGAACCGGCGGACGTCCCTGTTCCGCGAGGGACGCTATCTGCTGGCCGAGGAGCCGGCCATCCGCGACCCGGCCCTGTACCACTCGGTCCTGGCGGCGGTCGCGGACGGTAACAGCACCTGGGGCGGCATAGCCGGTCACATCGGATACAAGTCTGCGGACATCGCGCATCCACTCAACGTCCTGGAAGACTGCGGTCTTCTCGTGAAGGAGAAGGACGCCTTCCGGAGCGGGCGGACGCGCTACCGCGTCGCCGAGCCGCTGGTCACGTTCTACCAGGCGATCATGCGGCCCGAATGGACCGACCTGAGCCTCGGTCTGGCCGAGGAGGTCTGGGGCCGGTCACGCCAGCGCTTCCTGTCCAAGGTCATGGGCCCGCACTTCGAGATCCTCTGCCGGGAGTACGCCCTTCGTTACGGGCGGCATCACTTCGGCGAGGGAGGCATCGGCGAGGTCACCTCCGGGACGGTGGCCGACCAGAGCGGCAGGTCGCAGATCGACGTGGACGTCGTCGTCCTCGGCGCTCCCTACCCGGGGGAGCCTCGCGTGATCAAGTCGCTGGGCGAGGCCAAGTGGGACAAGGTCATGGACCTGCGGCACCTCGGCAGGCTGCGCCGGGCGCGCGACCTGCTGGCTGCCAAGGGGTACGAGACCGAGAACACGGTGCTCGCCTGCTACAGCGGCGCCGGCTTCGACGAAGCCCTCCGCGCCGAGGCCCATGACGATCCGGGCGTGCTGCTCGTGGACATCCCCGTGCTCTATGGCATGAGCCGGGCCGGCTTCTAGCGCTCGGCCCAGGCCCACCCGGTCGAATAGCGCTGGCCCCGCCCGTCGATGCTCACGGCCGTCGTGGAACCTCGCGGAAGCCCGTCGCTGGGATGTCTCACAGGCGGCTCGTCAACAATGGTTGACGGCCATCGCCGTGTCAATGTACGTTGACAGCCAGATGGGGCGGACCGGGTACCAGGGCGTCCGTCTCGATGGAGCGAATCGGAGGTGGGTCATGACAGTCCGACCGGAACCGAACGGCGCCGGGGCCGTCGATGGGGACGCGTCACCAGGTGGGGTGGTCGCGATGAGGCCGCCCGTCCTGCGGGCCCTGTTATGGGGCGGCGTGATCGCCGGGCCGCTGTTCGTCGTGGCGTTCGTCCTCGAAGGAGCAACCAGGGTCGGCTACGACGCCCTGCGCCATCCCGTCAGCTCGCTGGCGCTCGGCGAGTACGGCTGGACGCAGGATCTCAACTTCATCGTGGCCGGGCTGCTGACCCTCGGATTCGCCGTCGCGCTATGGCGTGAACTCCGCGGCGGCGGGTCCGGCACCGCCGGGCAGGTGAGGCGGGGCGCCACCTGGGGGCCGATCCTGATCGGGGTCTGGGCGGTCCACCTGATCACCGTGGGGTTCTTCGTGACCGACCCGGTCAGCGGCTACCCGCGGGGAACTCCCGACCGGCTCACCCAGTACGCCACCACGCACGGCGCGATCCACGACCTGGCGGCGATTCCCGGCTTCCTCTGCCTGGGAGCGGCCTTCCTGGTGTTCGCCGTCCGGTTCGGCCGGCAACGGGCGTTCGGCCGGGCCGCCTACTCGGTGATCACCTTCGTCGTCTTCGTGACCGCCTTCATGCTCGCCAACGCGGCTTTCGGCCAGACCGAGGGCCTGGTGCGGTACGGAGGCCTGTTCCAGCGCATCGCCGTCGTCACCGGCTGGCTCTGGCTCACTCTTCTCGCCGCCCACCGCATCTCCGGCAAGGTAGGGAATACCCTACGCGCACTGGGGTGGCGACGTGATCGCGGGCGTCGTACGGCCGTCCCTAGGGTCGAACGCATGAAATGGATCGGAAAGACGACGGCCGTCGGCCTGGCGGCGGCGATGGTGCTGGCGGGCGCGTTGCCCGTGTTCGCCGCTCCGGACACGGAGCGCGGACAGGTGGTGTCGGTCACGCGGTTGGGGACGTTGTCCGCGCGGCAGGTGGCCGCCGCGTTGAAGGGTGACCAGGGCGGCGCCTGGGACACCTGGAAGGTCCGGTACGGAGTGGAGACCTACCGGGTGGTGTACCGGACGGTGGACGCCTCGGGGCGGCGGACCACCGCCAGCGGCCTGGTGGCGTTGCCGCGCAACGGCGAGCGCCGCCTGCGGGCGGTGTCGTTCACCCATGGCACCGAGTTGTTCAGGGGTGACGCCCCTTCGACCACGAAGGAGGTCTGGGGGCGGGCTCCGGCGCTGACGTACGCCTCCGCCGGGATGGCCGCCGTGGCCCCCGACTACCTGGGCCTCGGCAAGGGGCCGGGGCGGCACCCGTGGATGGACGTGCCCTCCGAGACGACCGCCTCCCTGGACATGCTGCGCGCGGCCCGCCGGTTCGCGTCGGAGTCGGGCAGGCAACTGCGACGCGAGGTGCTGGTCACGGGTTTCTCCCAGGGAGCCTCCGCGGCGCTCGGACTTGCCAGGGCGTTGCAGACCGGAACCGACCCCTGGTTCAGGCTGGGAGCGGTCGCGCCGGTCAGCGGCGCCTACGCGTTCAGGGACGCCGAACTGCCCGCACTGCTGAAGGGCAGGACGGACGCGAAGGCGGGCGTGATCTACGCGGCGCTCACCTTCGTGGCGTTCAACCGGCTGCACCATCTGTACGACTCGCCGAGCGAGGTGTTCCGGGCGCCGTACGACCGCCGGATGGAAAAGCTGCTGGACGGCTCGCACACCGGTCTTGAGGTGGTCAAGGGCACGCCGAACACCATCGACGCACTGCTGACGCCACGAGGCCGGGCCGCACTGGCGCACCCGACCGGCCGGCTGGCCGGCGCCCTGCGGGTGGTGGACGGCGTGTGCGCGTGGAAGCCCAAGGCCCCGATCAGGCTGTACGTCGCGAAGGGCGACGAACAGGCGGTGAGCGCCAACAGCCCCCGCTGCCGGGCCATGCTGCGAGCCCACGGAGCCACCGCTCCGCTGGTCGATCTCGGAACGCCCGAGTACGGCGGCTCCCGGCACCTGGGCTCCCACCAGGCGGCCACCGCGGCGCTGGTCCGCTGGTTCGCCTCGATGTCCTGACAAGGCCCGTTTCTCCCCCCGATCGGCTCGTAGGGTTGCTCCCAGGGTGATGGAGGAGCGTGTCGTGCGGACGCTGATATGGGTCGTCGCCGGAGCGGCGATCGTCGCGACCGTCGCCCGCTACGCGGTCTCCATCGCCATGGGGCAGGGGGAGGATGTGGTGAGCGAGACCGTGTTCACCGTGACCTGTCTCGCCGCGGGCGGATGGCTGGCCGAACGCCCCGCGACCCGGCGCATCGGGCTGGTCTTCGCCGCCGGCGGGGTACTGGGCTCCGTCGACCCGGCGATGTGGCTCTGGCGGCGGATCGGGCCGCCGTTCCCTGAGATCGGCAACGATGTCAGCTTCGACGCCTGGCTGACGTACTGGCTGTGGGTGCCTCAGGTGCTGATGGTCCCCCTGGTCGCCATGGCTCTCTACCCGGACGGCCGCGTGCGCCTGCGATCCGCCATGGGGATCGCGGTGGCCGCGGTGGTCACGGCGTCGGTCGCGGGAGCGACCTACAACTGGCCGCGCAGCGACGGCGGCTCGCACGGCAATCCGCTGAGCCTGCCCCTGCGGGACGCCCGCCTGCTGCAGTGGGCCACAGTGGCGCTCGTGGCCGTGGCCCTGGTGGCCGTGCTCGTCTCGCTCGCCGCTCGCCGGCCGGCCGCCGGCCAGGCCACCCGCCGGCTCCTGCTGATCCCGTACGCCGTGGCCGCAGTGGCGCTGGTACAGCTCTCGCTGCTGAGATTCCTGCCGGCGGTGGCGCACGACCTCAGGTGGGCGCTGGTTCTGCTCGTCGTGGCCTCGACGGCCGGCCTCGCTCGTGTGACCGGCCCGCGACCAGAGCGGAAGGCGGCCGGCGCGCGAGGCTGAAACGTGGTCGCGGTGCTCACGCGCTCGCGTGCTCGCGTGCTTCACGTGCGCCCCAGGGCGGCGTGGACGGCGGGGAGGGTCGCGTCGCGGAAAGCGGCGTCGAGATCGGCGGGGGTGGCCGTGATGTCGCCGTCCAGCCATGCGCGGAGCAGGGCCATGAACGCGCCGACCACGCAGATCACCAGCAGGTCGAGCGAGGGCGACGGCCGGCCGCCGGCGGCGACGAGCTCGTCCCGGACGACGGCGCTCAGCACCTGCTCGGCACGGGCCATGATCGGGCCGCCGCCGCGCCTGCCCAGCAGGGCCCGGACCAGACGCCGTTGCTCCAGCGCGTGTTCGAACATGGGCAGGCTGAAGGCGAAGAGCCGTCCCGGGCCGGCGGGCGGCGCGGGACGCAGGAAATCGAGTTCGTCGATGTTGCTGAACAACACGTCCTGCTTGTCGGTGAAGTGGGCGTAGAAGGTGGAGCGGCCGATGTCGGCGCGGTCGATGATGTCGGTGACGGTGACGGCGTCGTAGCCCTTCTCCAGGATGAGCGCCACAAGGGCCTCCTGGGCGGCCCGCCGGGTGCGCCGGACCCGTCTGTCCTCGGACACTTCCCGGCTCCTGTTCGGTATGGCACAGCACGGCCGATCTGCTCGTTGACTCCCCACCATAGTGAACGCACCATTCATTAATGAACAGTCCGTTCGGAACCTGAGGTTGGGAAGGACGACATCATGGCCCTGGGAAAGGTGTTCCACAACCACGCCGAGCACGCCGACGCGGGCGGCACCATCGACCGTCCGCGCGCGTACGAGCTCTTCGTCACGGTCGGCTTCCTCGGCGCGCGCCGCACCGTCTTCACCCGCCTGGCGGCGCTCGCCAGGCCGAAGGCGGGTGAGCGCGTCCTGGACGTCGGCTGCGGCACCGGATACCTGAGCCGGGTGCTCGCACCGGTGGTCACCCCGAGCGGGCACGTCACCGGCCTCGACCCCTCGCCCGCCATGGTGGACTACGCGCGCCGCCGCGCCCCGGGCAACTGCGACTACGTCGTGGGCGAGGGGCAGGACCTGCCGTTCCCTGACCGGTCGTTCGACCTGGTGGTGTCCAGCCTCGCCGTCCACCACATCCCGGCCGACGACCGCCCGGAGGCGTTACGGCAGATGTTCCGCGTGCTGCGGCCGGGAGGGCGCCTGCTCATCGTGGAGTTCCGCCCGCCGACGGGTCACCTGGCCGGCCGTCTGGTCGGCCTGCTGACCGGCCCCGCGATGCGGCGCGGCCCCGCCGAGCTGCTCGGCACGCTGATCCCCGACGCCGGTTTCCGGGTCGAGTCGCAGGGGGACCTGCCGGCGATGATGTATCACGTGCGCGCGACACGCCTGCGGCAAGCGGACGCCTGAACGGGGTGGTCCTCCTTCGCCTGATCGGTCAGACGATGGGGGGGCGGCCGAGGCGGAGCATGCGCCAGGCGGTGCGCCAGGCCATGGGGCGGCGCTCGCCGGCCGGCTCGCGCAGGCCCTCCTTGAAACCACGGAACCAGGACTTGATCGCCACCGAGGACCGCTCGCGCACGAGCGTCAGCAGCACCCAGTCGAGCAGGTAGAGGGCCGCGAGCGCCCACGGGAGGTTGCGGCGGGCCAGCCAGACCCGGTTGCGGGCGTTCAGCCGGTAGAAGTCGGCGTGGCGGGTCGGCGGCACCTGCGGGTGGTACATGACGGCGTCGGCGTCGTACTCGATGCGGTAGCCCTCGCCCAGCAGGCGCCAGGCCAGGTCGGTCTCTTCGTGGGCGTAGAAGAAACGCCCCGGCAGGCCGCCGACCTGCAGGAAGGCCGAACGCCTGATCGCACAGGCCCCGCCGAGGAACGTGGTCACCGGCGAGGAGCGCTGTGGGTCGCCGGCCCGCAGCCGCGGGACGTGGCGCCGCTGGCCGACGCCGCCCTCGGGGTCCATCACCCGGAAGGAGATGACCGCGAGGTCGGGCTCGGCGGCGAAGCGCTCGCGGACGTGCGCCGCCACCTTGTCGTCGGCGTACCAGCCGTCGTCGTCGAGGAACAGCACGACGTCGCCGGTGCACTCGCGCACGCCGTAGTTGCGTCCCTCGGGGATGCCGACGTTGTGCGGGATGCGCACGGTGCGGACCGTGGCCGAGCCGTTCGGGATCACGGCCAGCTCGGGCACGTCGGCGCCGTTGCCCACGACGATGACCTCGACGTCGCCGTCGGTCTGCGTGAGCGCGGACTCGACCGCGCGGTCGAGCTCGGCGACGCGGTTGCCCATGGTGAGAACGACACACGAGATCTTCAACGCGTCATCGCCTCGACGCATGGAGAACGCATTGGGTCATGTTCACCGAGTCTGTGTGAGCGGGCCATCTTGGGTGTCGACGGGTACTGCGAAATAAGCGTATCGGAACTGTCGGCGAACCCCCGCCAAACAGTGGCGGTGAGTCCGGTGACGGCTCTTGACAGAGATACGACGCCGATGGGCCGCCGCCGGTTCCGATGCTTTCGCATCTCGCGCGAGCGGCCCCGGCTCATCTCAGGCCAGCCGCCTCGACGCCAGGATGCTGACGAGGTGCAGGACGGTCTGCAGCACGGCGAACACGACGCAGGCCACGGTGAGCACCTGGGTGGCCGTGAGGCCGCCCGCGACCGTTCCCCACACCGCGTCCAGCACCGCGGCGATCACGGCGAGGATCGACAGCTCGACCGCCTGGATCACCCGGTGGAAGCGCAGCGCCGCGGCGACCTTGCGTGCCGCGCCGAGCCGGCGCGACTGGAAGTGCTCGGCCGCGGCCTCCGTGGTGGCCGAAAGCCCCGAGCGCGCCCGGGCGACGTCCACCAGGTCGGTCTCGGACTTGATCAGGATGGCGCCGAGGGCGGCGGCGAACCCGAGCACGGTGTACCAGTCGGGAAGCGTCTCGGAGGCGCGGAAGCCGAGCCCGATCAGCAGGGCCGCCTCGGCGAAGTAGTGGCCCACCCGGTCGAGGTAGACGCCGGTGATGGACGTGCGGTGCGTCCACCGGGCCAGCTCGCCGTCGGAGCAGTCGAGCAGCAGGTAGACCTGGATGAGCACCGCGGCCGCGATCGCCGCCCACAGGCCCGGCAGCGCCAGGACGACCCCGGCGAGCAGGCCGGAGACGATCATGAGGCCGGTGACCTGGTTCGGCGAGATGGGCGTGCGGGCCAGCGCCCAGGTCACGTAGATCGACAGCTTCCGCATGTAGAGCGCGCCGGCCCAGTGCTCGCCCGAGTTGCGGTCCATGGTGGTCTGCGGCTGCGCGACCGCGCGCAGCTCAATGACCGACGGCCCGGACATATTCCTCCACCCGGTCGCGCACCTCGGCCTCGGACAGGCGCAGGTGCTCAAGAATCGTGTACCGCCCGGGACGGGTCGACGGAGCCAGCATCACCGCGGCGGTGAACTGCTCGGCCGTCAGACCGACGTCGGAGGGGGTCACCGGCAGGCCGTGACGGCGCAGGCAGCCGGTGATCTGCGACAGCCGGTGCTCGTCCTCCCGCAGGAAGAAGCAGAAGGCCGCTCCGACCCCGGCGAGCTCGCCGTGGTTGGAGGTGCCTGGATAGAGCTGGTCCACGGCATGAAGGATCTCATGATCCCCACCGCTGCTGGGACGCGAGGACCCGGCGACGACCATCGACATGCCGGACAGGATCAGCGACTCGGCCAGGACCGTCAGGAACGCGTCGGACTCGACCGAGTCCACCCGTCCCAGCACGGCCTCGGCGCTGGTGCGCGCCATCGACACCGCCAGGCCGTCGATGGGCTCGCCGCGCTCGACGCTGCCGAGCTGCCAGTCGTCGATGGCCGACAGGTTGCTGATCACGTCGCCGACGCCCGACCGCACGAGCGCCGGAGGGGCGCCGTGGACGAAGTCGAGGTCGACGAGGATCGCCAGCGGCATCGGCACGCCGAACGACCCCTTGCCGCTCTCGTGCTCCAGCGAGGAGACCGGGGAGCAGATGCCGTCATGGGAGAGGTTCGTGGCGACGGCGACCATCGGGATGCCGGCCAGCGACGCGGCGTACTTGGTCACGTCGATCGTCTTGCCGCCGCCGATGCCGACCACGGCCTCGTAGGCGCCCTTGCGCAGGTCGGCGCCCAGCGACACGGCGGAGTCCACCGACCCGTCGGGGACGCGGAAGACCTCGGCGTCGCACAGCGTCGGCGCGATCAGCCCGGAGATGTGGGCGCCCTGCCCGGCTCCGACGGCCACGGCGACCCGTCCGGAGGTGGCCACCCGGCTGTCGGCGAGCAGCGCGCCGAGCTCGGCGACCGCGCCACGGCGGACCTCCATGGTCAGCGGGGCCATGAGCATGCGTGCTAGAAGCGGCATCGCGGCTCCCGCCCTCTCGCTGCCCCCGCCGACCTCGCCCCGGCCGGCGGGGCATCCGTCGACCCGGGTCCCGTCGACCGGGCGACTGGCGACCAGGTGTCCGTCGGCCGGACACCCGGCGACCAGGCGACGGCCGTCGTCGTGCCGCGGGCCGGCGGACGGGTGACCGCCGGCGGCTCGGCTAGTAGGTGCACGCGATCTCCCTGGCCCGGGCGAGGTCGTCATGGTTGTCCACTTCCACCCAGTCGACCTTGCCGATGGGCGCGACGGCGATCTTCTCGCCCCTGGCGACCATCTCGCCGTACCCGTCCTCGTAGTACAGCTGCGGGTCGCGCTCGAAGGTGGCCTTCAGCGCGTCGGCGAGGCGCTCGGCCGCCGCGGGCCGGATGAGCGTGGCGCCGATGTACTCGCCGAACGCCTCGGCGGGGTCCATGAGCTTGGTGATGCGCGCCAGGTGGCCGCCCTCGTCGAGGGTGACCTTCATCTCCTCGTCGGCCAGCCGCTTGACGTCGTCGACGGCGAGGAGGATGTCGCTGGTCGCGGGCGCGGACAGCAGCGTGCGCTCGACCGAGACGGGGTGGACGGTGTCGCCGTTCACCAGCAGCGCGCCCTCGGAGAAGTGGTCACGCGCGCACCAGAGGGAGTAGGCGTTGTTCCACTCCTCGGCCTTGTCGTTGTGAACGAGGGTGAGCTTCACGTCATGCCGCCGCTCGAGCTCGGCCTTGCGGTCGTGGACCGCCTGTGCCGCGTAGCCGACGATCACCACGACATCGCGCAGGTCGACCGCCGCGAGATTCCGCAGGGCGATGTCGAGGATCGTGGTCTCTCCGTCGACCGGCACGAGCGCCTTGGGCAGCGTGTCGGTGTACGGCCGCAGGCGCCGCCCGGCCCCGGCGGCCAGTACCATTCCCAGCAACGTGCACTCCTCTATCAGGCCAGCATGTGTAGGCCAAAGGTTAGTTGCCTGGGGGTGGTGATCGTGTAATCCGGAGTTCACCTATTCCGTTACCCGACCAAACGTTGGCAATGCGGGTGCGATGCCACCCCCGGGCTCGCCGCTGCTCGCCGCCCCGGGCTCGCCTGCCGGCCGTCGCGCGACCGGTCAGTCCTGGCCGCCGAGGTCGGCCGCCTCGACGCCCGACCGCGGCGCGGCCAGCCAGCAGGTGACGCTCTCCCAGCAGAACAGCGCCGACAGGTAGAGCGCCAGCAGCGCGAACACCGGCGTGACGATGCCGAGCAGGGCCCCGAGCGCCACCAGCAGCATGCGGCCCTCCCAGCCCAGGCCCGCGGACGCCAGCCAGGGCGGCGGGTAGACGTGCTGACGGCAGCGGTACACGACGTCGTAGTGGTGGAACAGCATCGCGCCGAGCAGCCCGAACACCAGCACCCGCGGCACGCCCCACGCGAAGCCCACGCAGGCCACGAACCCGTACTCGGTCAGGCGCAGGATGGGCGGGACCAGCCAGTCGAGCCGCCCGTCGTGCGGGTGGGAACTGCCCGGCCCGGCGAGCATCAGCGCCACGGCGGGCGCGAAGACCGCCGGGCCGTCGGCGCCCGCGACGCCGAGGAGCAGCATCACCCCGGTCACGAACGCGCCGGCCAGCGCCGGCGGCAGCGGCGGGAGCTGGCCCGCGACGAGCAGGCCCATGCCGCGCGCGAGGACGCCGTCGTCCCGGTAGGTCACCACGGAGCTGCGCGGGACCCTGGTCATGTGCATCGTGGTCGTGCTCAAAGAGACCTCGCGATTCGGCCGGTCAGCGTGTACAGCGCCGCCACCCCGCCCCACGCGAGCAGCGCGAGGAAGGTGACGCGCGCGTTGAACAGGCCCGCGGTCACCGCGATGAGCACCATGCGCTCGCCGATCGGCAGCACGATGATCTTCTTGAGCCAGCGTGACGCGGTGTTGCGGTCGAGCCGCGCCGACAGCCGCACCACGAGCCCTCCCCCGCCACGACGCACCGCCACCGGCCCCGCGCCGCCGGCCATGACCGCCGCGCCCGCCGCCGCGCCCGCCGCCGGCCCCCTGCGGCCCGCCGCCGGGGTGGACGGCGCCCCCGAGAGGTCGCCTCCGCCGTGGACCGGCAGGTCGGGCGAGCCCCCGAGCCCGGGACGCTCCCAGATGGGGTCGACGCCCGCGGCGTCCGCCCGCGCCCCCGCGTACGAGAAGTCGATCATGTGGCGGATGGCCTGGACCAGCATGGCCGCCACCGCCAGGGCCCAGACCCCCTGCGGCCCGGTGACGCCGCCGTCGGCCCCGCCGGCGTACCCGACCGCGAGGCCGACGTACACGACGTACTCCTTGACCCGGTCGAACGTGGCGTCCAACCAGGCGCCGAGCGGCGAGAAGGCGCGGGTGTAGCGGGCGAGCTGCCCGTCCACGCAGTCGAGGACGAACGACAGGAACAGCAGCACGGCGCCGGCGAGCTGGGCGCGCCGCTGCCCGGCCGAGAACGCCACGGCCGAGAGGCCCGCCAGGCCGACCGACAGGCCGGTCACCGCGTTCGGCGTGAGCCCCAGCCGCGCCGCCGCCCGGACGAGGTGGCCCGACCAGGAGCTCACCAGGAAGGTGGCGACGAAGCCGTCGTCGGACTTGACGGCGGCGGCCAGGCGGGCGCGGTCCTCGTCCACCTCGGCCAGCCGGACGATGGCGGCGTCGGCGTCCCTCTGCCCGCTCACCCTGGCGCAGTGCAGCAGCCCGAGGGGGACCGCCCGCACGGCCACGCCGACCCGGACGAGCCCCGCCAGCAGGAGGTCGGCGACCTCGGAGTCGTCGGCGCCGCCCAGACGGCGGTCGCGGGCCAGGTTGGCGAGCTCCTCGGCCACTTCGGCGAGGCTCGCCAGGTCGGCCTCGCCCACGTGCAGCACCGCCCGGAAGCGGGCGTTGGGCTCGGCCACGGTGTGGAAGGAGTTGCCCGCGGCGACCACCCGCCCCCGCTCCGCCCGGACCGGCGCGCGCGAGGACGGGGCCGCCGGGCTCGCCGAGGACGGGAGATCGCGCTCGGCCGCGACCAGCGCGCCGGTGCCGCGCGCCGGGTCGGCGAGCAGCAGGGCCAGCGCCTCGGTGTGCGCGACCAGGTCGCCGGGGAACACCGCGACCGGCCCGCCGCCGGCCCGCGCGATGGCGGCCACCGCGCGCAGATCACCCACCAGGCCGGTGCTGCGGATCACGCGTCCCGCGTCTTCGATCACCGGGTCGCCCCCGGTGCCCTTCACGGCCTCGACCACCGCCGCGTCGGCCTCGGACGCCTCGGCGCCCTTCACCCCGTCGACCGTCCCGGAGATGCCGACGTTCCCGGTCGTCCCGGTGGTCCCGGTCGTCCGCGAGGCCAGGGAGGTCCCGGAGGCGCCGGCGGTACCGGAGGTCTCGAAACGCTCGAACCGCTCGGACGACCCGAACGGCCCGGCCGGCTCCGGCGTCGCGCCGGCGCCAGGGTCGTGTGCCGGCTCGCGCGCGGTCGCCGGTTCGGGCCGGAACACCGACACGACCTTGGTGACCTCAAGGGTGAGGAGCTGGTCGGCCAGGCGGTCGACCAGCGTGCCCTCGGCGCACCCCAGGCGGGCTCCGGGAGTGGTGGCCAGGACCACGGCGACGGCCGGCGGCGCCTTGACGGCGGGCGGCTCCCCCGGACGGTTCGCGGACGGACGCGCGCTCGGTGGCCGTACCGGGGGCGGGTACGCGGATTCAGGCAACCGGGGTCTCCTTCCGCGACCGGGGATCGTCCACCCCGCAACGTAACCGAGCCGTCACGGGGCTTGCAATCCCATCGGCGGGTTCCCTGGCGATCCGCAGGTCACCGGCAGCCGTCATATCCCCATGGACCCGGACGCCCGCCACGGAAGGTGACCAACTCCGACCATCAGTGAACACCCCGGCAACCGGCCGCACGCACCACGGGGCGGCCCTTCTCCGAGGGCGCCGAGGACCGTGGCGGGGTGTGGACGGCGGGTAGGGGTCAGTAGGGTCGGCGCAACAGGGATCGGAAGGGAAGTTCGACTTTGGTGGCACAGGAAGCTCGTCCGCGGACCGTCGGGGTGGTCCTCGCCGGCGGTGTCGGGCAGCGGGTCGGGCTCGGCATGCCCAAGCAGCTCCTGCGGGTGGCCGGGCGGACGATCATCGAGCACACGCTCGCCGTCTTCGAGGCCGCGCCCGAGATCGACGAGATCGTCGTCCTGATGGCGCCCGGCCATGTCGCCGAGGTCGAGGAGATCGTCCGGCGCGGCGGCTTCGGCAAGGTGAGCAAGGTCGTGGAGGGTGGGGCGAGCCGCACCGAGTCCACCTGGCGGGCCCTGCGGGCGCTCGGACCGCAGGAGTGCGACGTGCTCCTGCACGACGCGGTGCGCCCGCTGGTGGAGCCGCGCATCATCACCGGCTGCGTCGAGGCGCTCAGGACCCACCGCGCGGTCACGGCCGCGATCCCGTCCTCGGACACGATGGTGGTCGCGGCGCCCGGCCCGCACGGGGAGGTCATCCAGGACGTCCCGGACCGTTCGCGGCTCCGCCGCGTCCAGACCCCGCAGGGCTTCCGGCTCTCGGTGATCAGGAGGGCGTACGAGCGCGCCCTCGCCGACCCGGAGTTCGCGAACCGGCCCGCCACCGACGACTGCGGCGTGGTGCTCAGGTACCTCCCGGAGGTCCCCATCCGCCTCGTGCCGGGCAGCGAGCACAACATGAAGGTCACCCACCGGGTGGACGTGCACATCGCCGAGAGGCTGTTCGAGCTCGCCGGGCGGGCGGCTCCCGCCGTCGCCGCGCCGCGCATCCGCCGCCGCGCCCTGGAGGGCGGCACGGTCGTGGTCTTCGACGGCGACGACGGTGACGACGGGGTCGGGGCGCGGGTCGCGGAGCTGGCGGCCGGGTACGGCGCCGCCGTCCACCGCTTCTCGCGCGACCGGGACGGCGTCCGGGTGGAGGACCCCGCCTCGGTGTCCGACGTCCTCGGCCGGGTCGCCAAGGAGAGCGGGCGCATCGACCATGTGGTCAACGTCTCGGGGGTGCCGCGTGCCGGGCGACTGCGGGACCTCGCCGAGCCGGCGGTGGCGGAGGTCGTCCAGATCGGCCTGCTGGGCCCGGTCACCGTCGCCAGGGCGGCCTTCCCGCACCTGCGCGAGACCGGGGGGCAGGTGGTGCCGGCGGTCTTCCCGTCCGGCGTCGGGGACGGGGCCGCCGGCGGCCTGCGCTCCACGGTGATGGCGGCCGCGGCCGAGCTGACCCGGGCGCTGGCGCAGGAGTGGTCGGACTCCGGCGTGCGGGTCAACTGCGTGAGCCCCGAGCCGGCGGGGATGGGCGACGATCCGTCGCCGGCCGCGGTCGCCGAGGTGACCCTCGACCTGCTCGTCTCGGGCCTGACCGGCCGCGTGGTCGACGTCCCCGGCACCCCCTGAGCGGGCCGGGTGCTCGCCATCCCGGACACTCCCTGAGCCGGCCGGGCGGCCGACCTCACTGCGGGGCACTGAACGAGCCGGGCACTCGACGTCCCGGCGCCGGCCGCGTGGCGGGCCCCCCGGAAGGCTCTGAACCGGCCGGGACGCCGGCGTTCCCGGCGTCCTCGTGAACCGGGGCCGCCAGGACGCCCGAGCCGGGCCGCCGCCAAGGGTGAGGGCTTCCCGGGGGCGCCCCCGTCTTACTGTGCTCTCGCCTCCTGTGGCGGCTTGCCGAGGCTGGGCGGGCTGGTGAGGAAGCCCCAGCCCCACGACAGGTGCATGGTGGCGTAGACCAGCGGCAGCCGGGCCAGCGCCGCGGAGGAGAGCCCCCGGCCGGTGGCCACCGAGCCGGCCACGATGGCCGCGACGTACGCGCCCGGCACCAGCAAAGTGGGCCAGTAGAAGGGCGAGACGAGCACCGCGAGCAGCATCGCCGCCACCGCGAACGGCGGGGCGAGGTAGCGCAGGTTGATCGTGCCCTCGTGGGTGCGGGCCACGACCCGCCGCCAGCGCCCGTAGTGGAAGTACTGCTTGGCCAGGGCCTTCACGCTGGGCCTCGGCCGGTAGGAGACGCGCATGCGCGGCTGGAACCACACCAGGCCGCCGGTCTCGCGGATGCGGTGGTTCATCTCCCAGTCTTGGGCGCGCTGGAAGTGCTCGTCGTAGCCGCCGACCCGCGCGAGCGCCTCGCGGCGGAAGACGCCGAGGTAGACGGTGTCGGCCGGACCCGCCTGCCCACCGGTGTGGAACCGCGCGTTGCCCACACCGATCTTGGAGGTCATGGCGCGGGCCACGGCCTGCTCGAACGGCGTGACGCCCTCGGCGGCCATGATGCCGCCGACGTTGTCGGCGCCGGTGCTCTCGAGCGTCTCGACGGCCACCTGGAGGTAGTCGTCGGGGAGCATGGCGTGCCCGTCGACGCGGGCGATGATCCCGTTGCGGGACGCGCCGATGGCGGCGTTGAGCGCGTTCGGGGTGCGCCCGGTCGGGTTGGGCACGACCGTCACGCGGGGGTCCTCGGCCGCGAGGGCGTCGGCGACCTCCTGCGTGCGGTCATGGGACGGGCCGATGGCGAGGACGACCTCGATGGGACCGTCGTAACGTTGGGCGAGAACCTGCCGCACGGCCTCGCGCAGGTGCCGCTCTTCGTTGAGCACCGGCATGACGACCGAGATCGGCGGCCAGACTCGAGTGGTCTGGCCGGTTCGGGGCGAGTCGGGGAACTCCTTCATGGCGGCGCTCACGCTACTGTACGAGCGGGTGGGGACGGCAACCCATCGGGCGGCGGAGCGTCCTCACCGGTGAGCGTTCGACGCGGAGGGGGCCACCAGGTGACCGACGACGACTCCGGCGTCCACGTCGGCGGCGACGCCTACGGCGGCGTCCGGCTGTCGCAACGCCGCACGAAGCGGGCACGGGCCGGCGTGCGCGGCCTGATCGTCACCGGCGCCCTGTCGAGCATGGTGCTCCTCGGCTCGGGGGTGCTGTGGTTCCTGTCGACCTACGCCACCAGCCAGATCAAATCGGTGAACGCGGGCACGGCGGGCTCGGACGCGCGGGGCGCGATGAACATCCTGCTCGTCGGGGTCGACAAGCGCGACGACCTCACCCGCCGCCAGCAGAACCAGCTGCACCTCGGCAGGGAGGTCGGCCAGCGCACCGACACCATGATGGTGATCCACCTCTCGGAGGACCACTCGAAGGTCACCGTGGTGAGCCTCCCCCGCGACAGCTGGGTCGACATCCCGGGCAAGGGCTCCCATAAGATCAACTCGGCGTACTCGCTCGGCGGCGCGCCGCTCGCCGTCAAGACCGTCCGCCAGGCCACGGGGCTGACCATCAACCACTACGTCGAGGTCAACGTGCTGGGGTTCATCAACGTCGTGGACGCCCTGGGCGGCGTCTCGGTGTGCACCCCGGTCGCCATCGACGACACGCACACGGGGTTCAAGCTGCAGCCCGGCACCTACCGGCTGGACGGGGTCAAGGCGCTGTTCTACGCCCGCACCCGCGCCACCGCCCGCTCCGACCTCGACCGCATCGACCGCCAGCAGCAGGTCATCTCGGCCCTGCTCCAGCGGGCGCTGAGCGGCGGCACGCTGGCCAACCCGGCGAGGCTCACCTCGCTGGTCTCCTCGACGCTGAAGCTCCTCACCGTCGACCAGCCCCTGGCCAAGGACCTTCTCGGGCTGGCCGACCAGCTCAAGGACGTCTCGACCGACGATGTGTCCTTCACGACGGTCCCGCTGGCGGATGTCGACTACAAGGCCCCCACGGGCGAGTCGGCGGTGCTGTGGGACAAGACGGCGGCCCGCGACCTGTTCGCCCGCATCAAGGCGGACGAACCCCTGGTCGCGCCCACCGCCTCCACGAGCGCGAGCCCGTCGCCCTCTGCCTCGGCCTCTGCCTCGGCCTCTGCCTCGCCCTCTGCCGCCGCGCTCACCGTCCCGCCCTCGCGCATCGCGGTCCGGGTCGTCAACGGCACCACCGTCACGGGTTTGGGCGCGCGCACCAAGAACGACCTGCTGAAGCAGGGGTTCCAGGTGCCCGCTCCTCCCGGGGACACCACGCCGCGCAACCACACCGGCACCCTGGTCCGCTACCCGGCCGGGCGGGAGGATTCCGCCCGCACCGTCGCCGCCGCGATCCCCGGCGCCGAGCTGCGCCAGGCGGACGTCCCGGGCATCGAGGTGGTCGTGGGCACCGAGTACTCCGGGACCAAAAAGGTCACCGTCAAGGAGCCCGTGGCGACGGTGACTCCGTCTGCCACGGCCACGGCGACGCCGGTGGCGAAGACCGCGACCGAGAACATCTGCAAGAAGTGACGCCCGGCCCCCTACGGCGATGTCGCCCCTCGGACCGGTAAATCACCTCACATCTCGCTATTTACGTTTCTTCACTAAGATTTCCCGCCATAACCGCATTTTGGGTTGACGGGGGGAGCAACGATCCATGAATGACCCGACGGGTGCGGGACCCGGCCGGCCTCCGAACACGCCCCCACCCGGGCCGCCGCCCTACGGCTCCCCGCCGGCCCGGCCCCCGCACGGCCCTCCACCTGCCCGGCCCCCGCACGACGCCCCACCCGGACAGCCCCCGTACGGCTCCCCGCCCGGTCAACCCCCGTACGACGCCCCGCTCGGCCAACCCCCGTACGACGCCCCGCCCGGGCAGCCTCCGCAAGACCGGCCCCCGTACGGCGCCCCGCCCGGCCGGTCTCCCTTCGGCTCCGCGCCCGGCCTGCCCCCGCACGGACGGCCCCCGCAGGGCATGCCTCCGTTTCCGCCTGGTCAGCCCCCGCACGGGTTCCAGCACGGGCGGCCCCCGTTCACGCCCGGACAGCCCCCGCACGGGGCCCAGCACGGGCAGCCCCCGTTCACCTCCGACCAGCCTCCGGCGCCGCCGTCCGGGGGTCGGGGGCGCAAGGTGCTGATCGGCGGCGCGATCGCGCTGGCCGTCCTGGCCGGGGCCGCCGGGGCGGGACTGGTCGCGCTGTCCGCCGCCGCCCCCGGCCGGGAACCGAAGGCCGGGCCGTCCGGCTCGGCCACGCCGTCCGCTCCGGACACCGCCGGCCGCCTCACGCAGGCGGTCGCGGCGCTGGAGCGGCTCCCGGGCATCCGCTACAAGGGCACGCTGGCCGGGTCCTCCGCCACCGTGGGCCTGAACGTCATGGTGCTGCGGCACGGCACCGCGTACGGCACGCTCGACCTGGAGGACGCCAAGGTGAGCGTGCTGTCGGTGGCCGGCTCCTCCTCCGGCGACATCTTCCTCAAGGGCGGGCGGGACTACTGGAGCGCCGCGCGCGGCGTCGCCGCGTCCGTGGCCGGGAGCTACGTCGGCAAGTGGGTCAAGGTCGCCCCGGGCAAGGGGCCGGTCACCGCCTTCGACGGCCTGACGCCCGCCCGGCTGGCGCGGATGATCGTCCCGCCGGGGAGCAGGCCGCAGCCGGAGCCCGGCGCCGAGGAGCGGGTGAACGGCGTCGCGGTGGAGAAGCTGCGCCTGCCGTTCGGCCACGTCTACCTGACCACGGCACCGCCGTACCGCGTCGTCCGCATCGAGATGCCCGGAACGCCCGAGCGCGAGCCGGACACCGACGGGGACACCGGCACCGACGGCGGCGCAGGCACCGACGGGGGCGCGGACGGCGACGGGGGCACCGGCACCGACGGAGGGGTGGACGGCGACGAGGGCACCGGCGCCGAGACCGCCGGCCCCGACCTGACGCACGCCGTCTTCTCCCGGCCCCCCGCCCGCGTCACGGCGGCTCCGGCCCGGGCGCGGCGCGCCCAGGGGCACCTGGACCTGACGGAGATGACCGCCGAGGACGTGGGCACCTCGCTCGCGGCGCTGAAAACCCGGGTGCGCGGGCTGCGCTCGTCGATCGACTCCCGGGTCAGCGTCGCGGTGAAGGGCACCGGCGGCCTGTCGCCCTGCGACTCCTCGGCCTGCACCGCGCACGCGCGGCTGACCAACCGCCTGGCCGGCCAGGACCCCGGCCACGGCGAGGACGCGAAGGTGGCCGTGGACGTCACCATCGGCTTCCGCCTGGACGGTTCGCCGGTCGGCTCGTGCACGCGCCGGCTGGTCATGCGGCCGAACAGCACCGGGCAGGTGTCGTGCCGCATCACCTACCATGCCCGCAGCGACCGGAGCCACTACATGGACGCGCGCATCACCGCGCTGCCGCGCACCGTGACCGCGGGCGGCGTCCGGGACATGCTGGACGCCCTGGGCAAGGAAGGGTGAACCCGCGTTGACACCGGCCTGAGCGGCACGCCACGGTGATGGCCATCGTGCGGCCACCACGGGAGGACGAGGCTTGGACAGCGTCGGGCACAGGGCAACGGAGACCAGGCCGTCCACGCCTGCGCCGGACACACCCCAGGAGGTGAGGGAACTCCTCGCCGACGCCGAGCGCCTGCTCGCCGCCGCGCGGGCGCTGAGCGCCGACGAGGCCGCGGCGCGGGCCGAGGTCCAGCGGGCGCTGTCATCGCTGCGCGCCCGCTCGGCGCGGGCCGACCTGGCCGCGATCCCGGTGGCGCGGCTGAAGGACGTCACCGAGGGCCGGCTGCGGCTCGGCACGCTCGAACAGGCCGGGTACACGACGGTGCTGGACGTCCTGGACGCCACTCCGTACGCGTTGCAGCTGCTCCCCGGCATCGGCGCGCGCACCGCGGCGCAGGTGCGCGCCGCCGCCGCGCAGATCGCCAGGGCGGCCGAGGAGACGGTGGCCGTGCGCGTCGACGTGGACCGCCGCGACGACGCCGAGACCACGGCGCTGCTGGTCGCTCTGCACCGGCTGGTCGCCGCCGGTCCCGACCTGCCGCGGGCGGTCCGCGCGGCCAGGACGGTTCAGGACGGGCTGGCCGCGCCGCTGCCGGCGGCGCGGCCCGCGCGCGGCCGGCTGCGGATGCTGGTCGCGGGCCGGGACGGCCGCAGGCAGGCGCGGGAGGCGGTCGCCGAGGTGGCCCGCCTGCTCTCCGAGGCCGACGCGTCCGGGGCGCGGCTGCTGCTCGCCCAGGCCTCGGTGGACCTGCTGCGCCCCCAGGCGTCCGACATCGAGGCGTGGGCCGACTTCGAGCTGCGGCCGCCGGAGTACTACAACCTGCTGGCCGAGGTCGCCGCCCTGGAGCCCGACCGCGTGGCCGCCGAGGGCTTCCTGCCCGACGCCGTCTCGGCGCGCGTGCGGGCCCAGGAGCTGGACGACGCCCACCGCAGGGTGTCCCTGCGCGGCTACCAGGCGTTCGGCGCGCGCTTCGCCCTCGCCCAGCGCAGGGTGATCCTGGGGGACGAGATGGGGCTGGGCAAGACGGTCCAGGCCATCGCGGCCATCGCCCACCTCAGCGCGCGCGGGGACCGGCACTTCCTGGTCGCCTGCCCGGCCAGCGTCCTGATCAACTGGACGCGCGAGGTCGAGTCGCGCAGCACGCTGAAGGCCTACCGCCTGCACGGCCCCGACCGGGGCGCGGCCGTCGCCGAGTGGACCCGCACCGGCGGCGTCGCGGTGACCACCATCGACTCGCTGCACCGGTTGCCGATCCCCGCGGAGGTCGGCGTGGGCATGCTGGTGGTGGACGAGGCGCACTACGTCAAGAACCCGGCGGCACGCCGCTCGCAGGCGGTGGCCGAGTGGTGCGCCCGCACCGACCGCGTGCTGTTCTTGACCGGGACGCCGATGGAGAACCGCCTGGAGGAGTTCCGCAGTCTGGTCGGCCACCTGCGGCCCGACATGGTGCCCGCCGTGCGGGGCGGCGACGCGGCGGCGGGCCCGCAGTCCTTCCGCAGGGCGGTGGCGCCCATCTACCTGCGCCGCAACCAGGAAGACGTCCTCACCGAGCTGCCCGACCTGGTCATGGTGGACGAGTGGGAGGAGTTCAGCCCCGCCGACCTGGCCGCCTACCGGGCCGCCGTGGCCGAGGGGAACTTCATGGCGATGCGCCGCGCGGCCTACGCCGTTCCGGAGTCCTCGGCCAAGCTCCAGCGGCTGCTGGAGCTGGTGGAGGAGGCCGCGGGCAACGGGCTGAAGGTGGTGGTGTTCTCCTACTTCCGCGACGTCGTGGCCGCCGTGCACCGGGCACTGGACGGCCGCGCGCACGGGCCGATCACCGGCGACCTGCCGGCCGCCGCCCGGCAGCGGGCCGTCGACGCGTTCACCGCCGCGCGCGGGCACGCCGTGCTGCTCGGTCAGATCCAGGCCGGCGGCCTCGGGCTGAACCTGCAGGCGGCCTCCGTCGTCATCATCTGCGAGCCGCAGGTCAAGCCCACGATGGAGAGCCAGGCGGTCGGCCGGGCGCACCGCATGGGCCAGACCCGCAAGGTGCAGGCGCACCGCCTGCTGACCGCCGACAGCGTCGACCAGCGGATGCTGGACATCCTCCGCGACAAGACGAAGATCTTCGACGCCTACGCCCGGCGCAGCGACCTGGCCGAGTCCACGCCCGACGCGGTCGACATCTCGGAGCAGACGCTGGCGCGCCGGATCGTGGAGGAGGAACAGCAACGGCTCGCCCTGCCCCCCGAGGCTTCTCCCCCGGAGGAGCCGGGGCGGGTCACCAGGACGTGCCGGTGATGCGCTCGTAGGCCTCGATGTAGCGGGCGCGGGTGAGCTCGACGATCTCGCCGGGCAGCTCGGGGGCGGGTTCCTTCTTGTCCCACCCGGTGCCGGTGGCCCAGTCGCGGACGAGCTGCTTGTCGAAGGCGTACTGCGGGCGGCCGGGCTCCCACCGGTCGGCCGGCCAGAAGCGCGAGGAGTCGGAGGTGAGCACCTCGTCGGCCAGCACGAGCGTGCCATCGGCGGCCCTGCCGAACTCCAGCTTGGTGTCGGCGATGACGACGCCCCGCGCGGCGGCGAGCTCGGCGCCGCGCCGGTAGATCTCAAGGGTGAGGCGGCGCAGTTCCTCCGCGGCCTCGGCGCCCTCCTGGACGACCACGTCGTCGAAGGTGATGAACTCGTCGTGCGCGCCGAGCTGCGCCTTGGTGGTGGGGGTGAAGACCGGCTCGGGCAGCTTGGAGCCCTCAAGGAGCCCCGGAGGCAGCGCCACGCCGGACACCGAGCCCCGCGCGCGGTACTCCTGCAGGCCGAGCCCGGCCAGGTAGCCACGCGCGATGCACTCGACCTGCACCATGTCGAGCCTGCGGCAGCGCACCGCGCGGCCGGCGAACTCCTCGGGCACGTCGGTCGCCGAGATGACGTGGTTGGGCACGATGTCGGCGAGCTGCTCGAACCACCACAGCGACAGCCGCGTGAGGATCTTGCCCTTGTCGGGGATGAGGGTCGGCAGGATCACGTCGTACACCGAGACGCGGTCGGAGGCGACGAGGATGATGTCCCCGCGGTCCTCGTAGACGTCGCGGACCTTCCCTGAGTGGAGAAGTTTCACCCTGCCCCCTGCTGCGGTCTCACCTGCGGACGGCTCAAGGCTACCGCCGGGCCGTCCGCTCCCTGCGCCGCAGGGCCACCCGCCGCAGCAGGACGCCCATCAGTGCCGCCAGTGCGGCCGCGGCGCCCCCGGCGCCGTACCACAGGGCCGTGGAGGACCCCGGACGGCCGCCGGCCGCCGGCGCGGGCAGCCGGTCGGAGTCGGCGGCGCAGACGATCGGCCGCCTGCTCCCCTTGGTGGTGGCGCAGGCGACCGCGGCGAGCCGCTGGGTGCCCGCGGGCAGCGCGCCGACCTGGACGGTGGCGCTGTACCGGCCGGTCCCGCCGGCCGGCACCTTCCCGCTCCAGGTGACGCGGCCGCCGGTCACCTTGCCCTTGGGAGCCGAGGAGACGAGCCGGACGCCGGGGATCAGGGTCTGGGTGAGCAGCAGAGGCGGGGTGTCGGCGTTCCCGGTGTTGGTCACCTTGATCGTGTACGTCACGCGGTCGCCCGGCCCCACGCCGGCGAGCCCGTTGTCGATGCCGATGCGCAGCGCGTAGTCCTTCTTCGGCTTGGCGGGGTGCGGGGTCGCGGCGTGGGCCGCCGCGGTCCCCGGCGGCAGCAGGGCGAGCGCGACGGCCACGCCGATGCGGGCGCCGGCCGTCCGCCCCCGGACGGCGGAGGCGGCGGTTTCCCGTCCGTGGACGGCCGGAGGTTCCATCGAGCACTACCCTTCGATCGCGAAAGCCGCTTCGCCGCCGGTTTTCCGGATGCGGGCTGCGACTCGCACGATAACGGCGCCCGGCGGGAATTCGGCGTCCGCGCCGCGCGTGCGGCAGGCAGTCTTTAACGAAGTGCGGCCCGGGGTCGCCGTCGCGTGGGCGGCGCCCGGCGGGCGTCACAAAGTGGTCGCGACGTAATCCAGGATTCCGCTGTAGGTGTCGGGCCGGACGAACGGCACGATAATGCGGTAATTGTTGGTGATGGCGTCGCCCGCCGGGGCGGAGGCGCTGTTCTTGACGGCGACCACCAGCGGCGTGGGATGGGTCAGCGGAGCGTAGGTGCCCGCCTGCACCGGCCCGTCGACCTGCAGGGCGTTGGCGGGGATGACGTCGGTGTTCCCCGCGATGGCGCCGGTGAGGTTCGGGGTGCGCGGGACCACCGACACGTTGTAGCCGGCGAAGTTGTTGGTGGTCACGGTCATGGTGACCGGGGTGGCCCCCGTGGTGGGAATCGACCCCGGCGCGCCTGTGAGGGTGAAGGAGTCGGTGAGCCCGGTCAGCGTGATCGACGAGAGCACTTCGACGTTCGCCGTTGTGCTGTCGGCGTCGGTGTCCGCCAGCACCGACGACCCGGTGAAGGCGAGCACCCCCGCCGCCACCGCCGTCATGCCGGCCCCGGCCGCGAGGCGTGCCGACCACGTCGCACGATATTCGTTCACCTTCGACACCAACTCCCTGGGAAGCTCCATTTCGATAATGATGATCACCGGAAAATGTCCTATCCAAACCCCGCGAACGCGCTTTTCAGCCCCCTTGGCCCCCCAAAGTAATGCCGCAGGGAATCGCATCCACAAAAGCTGCGGAATGGACATCGGGGACATCAGTCCGTGGTCGCCACGTACTCGATTGTCGTGGAATATCGCCCGGACGGGACAAACGGAATATCCACCTCATAGTCATTACTGAGGAGGTCTCCGTTCTGCGCCGACGGGCCGGCCTGCTGGTGGACGACCACCGGTGTGGTCGCCGACAGGGTCTGGAACCCGGTCGTACCGGTCTCCCGCACGCTCAGGGCGGAGACCGGGATGGTCGCGTTGGTGCCGGGCGCGGTGAGCACGGTCGAAGTGGCCCGCGCACTGACGTTGTAGCCGCCCGGACTGTTGGACACCACGGTCATCGTCACCACGCCGTCGCCGCGGACCGTGGTGTCGGGCAGCCCCGTCAACGTGAAGCCGTCGGGCAGCGCGCTCAGGGTGATGCTCTGCGCCACCTCGGTCACCGTGTCGGCACACCGGTTGTCGGTGCCGCCCACCGGGCAGTTCGCGCCGGTGGCGGCGGAGGTCACGGTGGTGGTCAGGACGCCGTCGCCGCTGATCGGGTTGCCGGTGGTGACGGTGAAGGTGACGGTGGCGGTGGCCCCGACGGCGAGGTTCCCGGTCCAGGTCAGGGTGGGCGCGGCGTAGGTGACCGTGCCGCTGGTGGCGGTGGCGTCGCCGTTGTAGACGGCGTCGTCGAGCACATCGGCGAGCGCGGCGCTCACGGTCGCACCGATGTAGGGCGTCTGCCCGGTGTTGGCGATCGTGATCGTGTACGCCACCGTGCCCGCCGCCACGACCGTCGCGGCGCCGGAGGCCACGGTGATGGTCAGTTCGGGGATCAGGACGGTGAAGGCGGCGGTGCAGGCGGGGTCGGTGCCACCGGGTGGGCAGTTGGCGCCCAGGGTGGTGGAGG